>JBIKTS010000048.1:0-6669 GCA_044347985.1 Candidatus Babeliales bacterium | reverse complement strand
GCAAGCTGTTTATACTGATCTTTACGCTTCGCTGCATCTCCTGCAAGTGGCATACGGAGTCCCAAAACCATACACAGTGATGAACTTAAGAATAACGGGTTCATCCGCTCAGATGTTGACCAAAGTGTGCATACATCCTGAAGCGCAAATGGGGCCGGCGCTAGCTTCTCTTTTTTTTGAGCCGACGCAATAACCGGCGGAACATACCAAAAAGGTATCTTTAATTCGCGTGCACAGTCAGCTAGGCTTGAAATATCTTGCAATCGCGCTGTTCGCTTTTTAAGAGCAGCTGCAAGCTTTGCGGCAATATCGCCCGCTGGCATCTTCTTGACGGCAGAAAACGATTTAAATACTTGTTTTGCACCTGGTGTTATATCACGGGCAGGCTCATCAAACAATTTTGAGAGTGTAAACTTTCCTTCTTCTACCGAAATACAAAACTGAATCTGCCCATCGATTCCATCAATATCTTCTTGCAAGGTAAAAAGCTGCCAACGATTTAAGTGAGGCACAATATGAGTAATACATTTTTGAAACGAAAACTTTTGTGGTCCTGATTTTTTCTGTGCGCCATCCTCTTCGCCTTTTTTCTCTTCCTGATAGCATTCTTCCAACTGCGTAATAGCGATCGACAATCCTCCGTACGCAAGCATTTCAACTTGTTCACGAATTACCATGCGCGACGTAAAAACAAGCCCCACCGAAACACTTTTCATAAGCTGCTGAGTCAAAATAGTAATCATACCCATCGTCACTAATGCAAATATTAACACCGCACCATCTTTACGCATTCGCAATCTCCTCATGCTGCTGCTCTGGCTCAACGGCCGCTGTTTTCTCAGCAGGTGCTCCCTCAACCGGAATTGGCTGATCTGATACATTTTGATTCTGCGTTTTTTTAAGCGCTCCTGCTTTTGTTTTTACAAATACAGGAGCAATACATGAAAACGAATATGAACGATCCAGTGGTGTATCCCACAACTCTATATGCATAGCAAAATGATCAGGAAGCACTGTTGCACTTTTTTCTTTCTCTTCTTTTTCAGTCCACGTAAATGTCTTCAGCTGCTCAATATCACCAGAGGCTGGCACATCTTGCTGCTCACCTTTTTTTTCTGGTGGTCGCTTATCATACACCGCTTCAAGTGAAAACTGCTTAACATTGCACGCAACCACACACCGAGAAATAGTCGGTTTTTTCGAATCTTCATCAGACTTAAACAGTGCATTTTCAATCACATCAGTTTGCAAGCGATATAGCACATACACATTTTTTTGTGGCGTACTCATTTTTTTATCATACACCAATTCATATCCAACTCTCACCCATCGTGCATGATCTTGCTCATACACATCAAGTGGCGTCGTAGTAATAATAGAAAACTTTTTAGTTTGCTGCCACTTCTTAGATCCAACCCGATAAGCACCATCTTCATACGGCTCAAGCACGCAAGACGGAACATACTTTTCTTTTTCTTTTTTCTCAGCTTCTGGCTTTTGAGACTCAGATTTTTGTGGCTCAGATTGTGGCGACTGAGTAGGCTGCACAGATTCACTTTGCTTTTTTGCAGCTTCTTTTGCCGGAGCATACGGCACCGCTTTTGCATATACTAAGCATCCAGTAATATCACGCTCTAATTGATTATACAGCAATGCAACCTGCCTATTTACCACTAATAAATTTTGCGCTTCCTTAAGCAAATATGCTGCATTTTTATTCGCCTGCACGAGCCCAAGCATAATCACACTAGAAAGGGCAAGCGCAATAAGTAATTCCGGTAAACTAAATCCGGCACGTGATATCATGATGCCTCCGACTCTTGCTGAAGACGTGGCGTTAATGCATACAAATGAAGGGTACGCGTTGCCGTTCCCCGCGACCAGGTTGCAGTCGCATGTAAAAATTGCAACTGTTTTGTATACGGAGCCAATGATGATTTTTTATGAATAGCAACCGGCTCAATACGCATCTGCATAGCGGGCTCATCAAATTTTTGTGATGTTTTACGTATCTGATCAGGATTCAAATACATACGATATAAAAATTTTTTTACAATATACACACGATCAATATCTTCACGACTTTGCCATACCTTCAGCATAGAACGCAACTGCAATTCAGATAATACAAACAATGTTGTCGAAGCAATAAAGAGTGCAATCATCACCTCAATGATCGTAAAGCCCACGCGCTGCTTCATGCGCCCTCCTCACTCTCATCAAATGTCCCCAAAAATGGTGCTGCAGTATACACATTGCGAGATACCTGCCCTCCTTCTTCTCGAATCAATTCAATACTTATTTCTTGAATCAATCCATGAGGAACCACATAGCACCATGCATTACCTTTATGCTCTTCAAATAAATTTTTTCTGCCGAGTTTCACCGCACCAAACCGCACATGGGTTGGCAGCTCATATTGTGTAGTAAAATACGATGAATATGCTTGCTCATATTGCATCACCCCATTTTTTTCTTCACCGGTTGGAACCTCAATGGTAATAGTTCGTGCTTTCTCATTACAGGCAAGCCGATGAATTTTCTGTGTCACAATAGCTTCTTGCCGCGCAAAAAATAAAAGCGCATTCAGCTCATGTTGAATAGTAGGCCACTCGCTTGCATGCGACCGACGAGTAAGGCGGGGCATCACGAGTGATGCCCCAAGCCCAATAATTGCAAGACCCAACAAGATCTCAATTAACGTAAATGCTGGCCGACTGTGTTTTGTGTTACGCACCAACATGCAAATCGGTTTCAGCATCTGGATCTTGTTTCTCTCCAGCAGAATAAATTTCGTAAAACTTATATTGCTTGAATTTTACCGGAGGAGAATTGTAAATAAATGCATTCTTCCAACCATCTTCTGGTAATTCAGTTGAATCTAAATACGCTTGCCATCGTTGCTTAAACTTATCCCCTTTTGGCATCTTCACCAGTGCATTCAAGCCGCCCTCAGCTTTGGTTGGGTAGTGCCCCCATTCCATATTATAATCAAGAAGCGCATTTTTTAACGCTGCAAGCTGCGTTACCGTTGTTGAACGTTTAGCACGCCCCAAGTAGTCCATCAATTTAGGACCAATCAATGTTCCCATCATTGCGATAATCCCGAGCACAATCATGATTTCCATGATAGAAAATCCTGCTCTATTCGTTCCTTTTATCATCATATATCTCCTTGTTATACTCCTGAAATATCACCCATCTGCATCATAGGCAAAAATATTGCCGCTACGATAAACATTACTATTCCTCCAACCACCATCGTCATTATCGGATCGATTTTTGACGTTAACGAGTCAGTTAATTCAGCAAGTTCTGCATCATAATCACGGCCAACAGTCAAAAGCATTTCTGCCAATTTACCTGACTCTTCGCCGGTGCTTATCATATAACTTGCCATCTTAGGAAACAGCCCTGTCGCTGCAAGATATCGCGCAATTTTACCTTCTTTAATAATATTATCACGCGCTTCCTGCAATTTTTGTGTCAGCACTTTATTCTCAACAATATTTGATACAATATCGAGTGCTTCTGCAAGATTTACTCCACTTTCCATAAGCATTCCTAGAGTCTGGCTAAATTGCACCACCGCTTTTGTTTTTGCAAAATAAGAAAAAAGTGGAATCTTAAGAACCAATTCATCAAGTGTGCGCTGCCCAGAAGCGGTTGCTTTCCAACGAGAAAAAAGGACTATACTACCCACAATACCCCCAATAAGCAGCATATAATGCCCCGTCACAAAGTTTGAAAGCATCAATAAAATTTCTGTGGGCGCAGGTAGCTGCATTCCTGATTTAGTAAACATATCACTCATGCGTGGCACCACAACCCCAAGCATCAATCCTACCACAGCGCCAACAACACCAAGCATCATAATTGGTTTTGACATCGCTTTTTTAATCTTTTTTCGCGTCTCACTATCACGCTGCATATAATCAAGCAACCGTACCAAAATACTATCAAGCTTACCGCTGGCTTCACCGGCTTTTACCAATTGAATGTAAATATTTGAAAAAGCGGACGGATGCGCAGCAAGTTGTGCCGCGAGCGATTCACCCGATTTTACTCCCTCTTTCACAGCAATCAGCATACCTTGAAATGGTTGTTCAAATTGCTCGGTCAACAATTCTAGTGCTTCAACCAACGGAACTCCCGAGCGAAGCAAAACACTTAATTGTTTGGTAAAAATAAAAACAGTTTTCTCTTCTACTTTTGGTGCAAATAATTGACTTAAAAATCCACCAGCAGTTGCAGCCGCAAGCTGGATGTCAACCGGCATCAATCCTTGCCCTTGCAATAATTCTCGTGCCGAATTAATCGTTGGCGCATCAATTGTTCCTACAACCTGCTTGCCTGATCGTGTAAATGATTTATATCTATAAAGCGGCATTATTACACCCATTTCGTGATTACTTGAGTTAGCGCTTGGGACCACAGTATGCTATCTTTCGCACAAGTAACCATCAATCGCTCCGTACTATAGCAAAAAGAGGTCTTGCATGAAAATAAATCGTTCCGTAATACAAATAACTGCTATCATTACAAGCTTTTTTACTCATATTCCACTCATACAAGCATCGCATACAACACCGCCATCGCTGCCCTATAATCCCGACACCTTTCACACATACTTAACTACTTCCACACTCACAAAAGCACCTGAGCAAAAAACACTCGAAACATTTTTTGATGCGGCAAAAACAACTATTTCGCCCCTCAGCCCTGATTTTTTTTCTCATGCTTTTTCAGCGTTTATACAATCGACCTACAATACCATAGGGTACGCAGAGCTCCTCTCACGAGACAGCAGGCATATTACCGATTTTTTGCAACTTTCAAATGAATACAAACTTTCTACAGAGCAAGTATATACCGGTCTGCGGCTATTCTTAAATAAACTCAAGGAAACAGATGTTGTTGATGATACAGTCACCAATCATATTCTCAATACGCTTCCTGAAGAATTAGATCGTCACTTCCCACTCAATCCAATGAACAGCGTGAAACAAAAATCTCCGAGCCGATTGGTTGAAAATATTATGCTGACTGAATTTACCCAGCATCTTACAAAACCAACAGTTTCCACCGAATTATTTTTTAAAGACCTAGCAACAACAATAACCGCTTCTCTCAAAGAAGTCGGCGCGCATGACGAAGCAGCAATGCAAGAGCGGCTCCGTGGCGTGATTTTCAGGCTCGTCGACTTGCTCGTAAGCAGAACAGTATGGTTTGTTCAGCAGCCAGAAAGTATTTGGCCTTCGGTGCTTCAAGCTGCACACAGTATTTCACTGCTCTGCAGCAATGGAATGATTACTCATTTAGATGATGTAGATGAGCTGCATCACTCTCTGATTACACGATTTATCTCATTTATCGATCAATGCGGACACTCACTCTCAGTGGCATGGTATACCTCACTTGAAAATGATCTCACTCAAGGACTTGTTCCGTTTCTGGAAACACCAGAACTTGACGGCGGCATCACATCAAAAAAAGAGCTGCTAATGAATGCGCTTGCACGCGGCAAAGTATGTGCAATTGCACAAGAAGAACACGGAATTATTATCCAATAGCACTCGCTCCTGTGCGTGCCCATTCCCAGAGAGCAGCAAGTAAGAGAGTTTTGCATTCAACATTAATTCAAGTACTGCAACCCGCAATTCTTGTTCTTTGTGTGGCGTAAGACCGCACAAAGTCGTATCTGCATGAGTCATCTCTGCAGAAAACAAAGTGCCTGAAAATATGTGTGCTGTGAGTATGCATATGGCGATGTAATTTTTCATATAAGAAGCCCCCTACCATTATGCATACAGTCTTTCACAAAGCGTTATTCTGAAACAACACTCTCAAAAAAATCATATAATTCCCCACAACGCCCACTGATTGCTGGCCGGCACAACCACTGAATCTGAATACACAAAAATAAGATATGCACTTAAAAAGGCAGCGATGGGAATGGTACCTACGCATACCGCTTCTTTGACGCAACGCATCATAATGTGGGGGAAATGTTTTACCATACACGCAAGAACCAGTGCTGCAATCTCGGTCATTTTTTCCGACTGCTCCCTCAGCGCGTCAGAGCTCAACGCGGGCACGCCAGCCGCACGGCGTAAAAAGTAATAATGATAATCAACGATTTCTGATTCACCATCTTCGGGAATTGACTCAAGTATCCATGTTTCACAATATTTTGTATGAATGGTTTGTTTATCAGCCACACGCAATACCGCCCAAGCAACATGAGGATTGCGCACACAAAGTCTCACCGCTCGTACTATTTCAGGAATGCAACACTCACGCCGTATATATGACAAAATACTTTCATCCCACGATTCTACCGCGCTACGTGCTTCATGTTTTTTTATTTGCATACTCTTATAGCGAGCACATGGTAATAGAAATCTACTCTTTGATATACCGCTCGCGCCTGCACCTGTCGCAGGCGCTCCCACATCACTACACATCAAACTAACAGTTACAAACAATAATGGCGTCCATACTCGTTGATATTGCATGTTATAGATCCTCTTATTATCGACGCCGAAGTAATGCTTTCATCTGACTTTTAGTCGTAAGAAGCTCTGCCGCTTCAACAAATCCATTATCACGTGCAACTTGCGCCGCTGTTTTGCCTTCAAAATTTACTGCTGCACGTTGAACACCATG
>JBIKTS010000047.1:0-6677 GCA_044347985.1 Candidatus Babeliales bacterium | reverse complement strand
AAAAAATTTAAACTTGTTGCTCCGTATAAACCTGCAGGCAGTCAGCCGGAAGCTATAAAACAACTGTGCGATCAGCGGCCAGGGGTGTCGACGCTTCTTGGGGTAACCGGTTCTGGTAAAACGTTTACGCTTGCTAATGTGATTGCGCAGGAGCAGCGACAAGTATTGATTTTATCGCCAAATAAAACGCTTGCAGCTCAGCTGTACGAAGAGTTTTCGCATTTCTTTCCCGAAAATAAAGTATGCTATTTTGTGAGTTATTATGATTACTATCAGCCGGAGTCGTATTTGCCGGCACAAGATATTTATATTCCTAAAGAAACCAAGATTAATAGTGAAATTGAACGCTTGCGTGTTGAGGCAACCGCATCTTTAGTTAATAGACGAGATGTGATTGTGGTTGCATCGGTTTCTGCTATTTATTCCCTGGGGAATCCGGCTGACTATCGCTCGCTAACCCTTAAATTACGCGTTGGCGATCGCATCACCCGTACAGAGCTCATTGCACAGCTTATTGCAATACAATACAATCGGAATGATATGGAGCGAGCGAGTGGCAACTTTCAAGTTATGGGAAACGCACTTATTATTTGGCTTCCGTATATTCAGGATATGGTTCGTATTGAATTATATGGTGATGGGGTTGATCGTATTGAATTTGTTGAGCGGACAAATCATAAAATTTTGCGCAGCGTAGACAATATTATTATTTTTCCCGCTAAACACTTTGTCACTACTCCTGAGCAGCGTGATGCTGCTATTATAGAAATTCAGGCTGATTTACAGCGGGCACTTGCAGCGCAAGAAAATCCTTTATACAAAGAGCGGCTTCGTGCGCGTGTAGGTCATGACATTACTATGCTTCGTAATACCGGATACTGCTCGGGGATTGAAAATTATTCACGGTATTTTGAAGGGCGAGCGGAAGGGTCAAAGCCGTATTGTTTGTTTGATTTCTTTGATAAAGATTTTCTTCTTATTTTGGATGAATCGCATATAGCGGTTCCGCAAATTGGTGCAATGTATAATGGCGACCGCTCGCGAAAAAAAGCGCTTATTGAATATGGATTTCGGCTTCCTTCGGCGTACGACAATAGGCCGCTGCAGTTTGAAGAGATTGAGCAGTACTTTAATGATGTGATTTTTGTTTCTGCAACGCCCGGTGCGTATGAACTTGCGGCAACAGCGCGCTCACACGCTGCGGTTGTTGAGCAGGTGGTTCGTCCGACCGGTATTATTGATCCTGAAGTTATTATTCAGCCGCGTGAAGGCCAAATGGATAACCTTCTTTCACGTATTGCGGCAACTACAGCGGCGGGGTATCGCACGCTGATTACAGTGCTTACAAAAAAAATGGCTGAAGAGCTGGCTGACTATCTTGAGCAAAAACAGATACGGGTCTGTTATCTGCACAGTGAAGTAAAAACACCTGAGCGGGCAGAAATTCTTTTAAAACTCCGCCAAGGAGTGTTTGATTGCCTTGTGGGGATTAACTTGCTTCGTGAAGGATTAGACCTGCCTGAAGTAGCGCTGGTTGCTATTATGGATGCTGACATTGAAGGATTCTTGCGAGATGAACGATCATTGATTCAGACGATTGGGCGCGCAGCACGAAACATTCATAGTATTGTGGTGCTCTATGCAGATAAGATTACGCGCTCAATGAAAGCAGCTATGGATGAAACAGCACGGCGGCGCAGCCTACAGCTTGCGCATAATACTGAGCAGGGTATTGTGCCTAAAACTGTTACGCGTGAAGTGGCGCATAGTTTGTCAGGTATCCAGCAAAATATTGCGGCCGCTTCGGCACGTAATAAAAAACAAAAGAAACGAGTTCCAAAGCGAGGAACGCCTGAGTTTGAGCAGTACATTGATACGCTCAAAGGACAGATGCAGCTGGCTGCTGAAGAGGGTGATTTTGAACGGGCGATTGAGCTCAGGGAAGAGATCAGGGGGTTACTGTAGGTAGACTGTGCGAAAAACTTCTTATCACTTGTTTTTGCGATTAAATTCAGCGACACGATGTCTTTGAACCTCTAGATTAATGAATCTGTTTGCGCCTACACCATGCAATACGCTTAAGATTTCGTCTATACTGTCCCCTCTAAAATTTGTTGCAGCTCGCAGAACGTTGTCTATAAATTCTACTGGATTGCGGATATCTATTTTATCGAGTACTAAAAATAAGCGCTCAGTAGGTGAGAGTGGTGTGTAGATTCTTACGACTCTGTCTGTAATCGTTACGGCATACGTGAAAGTAGGCCCATTGATGGTCGGAGGCGTAGTGCTACTTCCACTGCCGGCACCAGTGCCCGCACCAGCACCGGCAGATGCTGCGCCGGCAGATGATTCTGATTCCAGGACACTTTGTACTGCGGCACCTGCTCTTCTGATAGCACTTTGAGTAGTTGCAGTTTCCAGAGCCTTTTGTTGTAAAATTCTTTGCATATTGATATTAAATGCATCAAGTGATACTTCGTAATATGGCTTGCCGTTTTCTTGGCCGTAAGAGACGGAGTATTCCGTGTCGTCTTTGGAAATTGATTTTTTGATGGCGTTTGTTGCAGTATCCCATAAACCGACACTTTGTAAGAACAACTGGTAATTGTCCAAGCTCACTTTTATTTGTTGAGTAATCACTTTAACGAGTTGCATTGCGCCAGAATCAGGAGCAGTCAGGTCACGGATAGTACTAAAGATAAATGCTCCCAGGCTTGTTGGTGCGATATGTCGAGTGCCATCAGAGCTAATATAGGTGATTGTTTGTGTCGCCTCATCCCAATCAGCTCGTATGCCAGTTATGAGTTGTTGATTTTGTTCATCCCAAATATTGTTTTCTCGTGCCCATGCCGCAAAATCAGTTCGCGCTATTTCTAGTTTTACGTTAATGTTTTTTATAAGCCCGATAATTTCTGGCCGATCAAGAACTGAAAGTGCCTGTACCCCAAGAGCGATGCCGCGATCTGCGGTATCAAGAACTTTGGGTATTATTGATTCTGGTAAGTATGTTTTATGCCATGCGCCGTTGTGCTGATAGAGCATGAGTTGAGCTTTTTGTTGATCACTTGGATTGCTTACAGTTTCGGATGAAAGGTAGCGCATTTGATTGTTTTGGTCATAGGTTATACGAACCATTTTTCTTGTTCCGTCTTCATTAAGCATAATGTTATGTGCGTTGAACCATTCTTTGTCTTTGGCTTGTTTTTCTGCGAGGAGCTGGGTAATGGATGGTGCTATACCGGCAACTTGGGCAAAGGCATCAATTCCTTTTCGCAGACTATC
Organism: Candidatus Babeliales bacterium; assembly: GCA_044347985.1. Classification (GTDB taxonomy): domain Bacteria; phylum Babelota; class Babeliae; order Babelales; family JAUPTZ01; genus JAUPTZ01. Next base: position 3,395 of record JBIKTS010000047.1, on the reverse strand, counting down.
TTGTGGCTTTTTATACTTTGTTCCATCTTCTGTGATGAATTCTACAGTACCATGAGGAGTATATATTTCGCATCCGCCAGGATTGGCGGTTTTTACTGCTTCATAAGCTGTAAGGTCAGCTCTGTCAGTTTGAGCGAGTGTTCCTATGTGTTCAAGTGCCGCAAACTCACGGGCTAATTTGTTTTTTGTTGTATCAATTACTCGATGAAGTATTTTTTTACCTAAACTCATTTTATACGCAGCAAGCCCACTTCCCGTAATAATGGCTAGTGCAAGAATTGTTTTGAGTGGAAGTTTTTTGCGCAGCGTTTCCCGTAATCCGATTAATGCTGGGGTAAGGCTGAGGAGAAGATTTTTTTGAAGCATGCTAAATAGTTCTTTTTGCTCAGAGGTTTGCAATGATTCCTCAATGTCTGCATATGAAAGACGTAACAGAGTATTTACACGAATCTCTTTGGTGCGTGTTGACCACGCTTTTGTTGCAAGTGCGTGTGTGAGATTTTGAGTGAGGCCCTGCAATGCTTCTTTGAGCTCGGGGGTTCCTGTTTTATATAAGCGAGCAAAATGCAGGCGAACGCGGGAAAGGCGTGCAAGTTGTTTTTCTGATTGTGGGCCTTTGCTGCGAATGGTACTTATGAGCTGTGAAAAGTTTTCCAGAGCAGTGTCTTCATCGTCTTGAATAAGAACGGTGCTTGCTGTTTGATCTTGTAGCTCTTCAGGTAATTCTTTTGACATACTGGCATAGCCAGTGGTGCCGCCTATACTTAGGAGCAGTATGAGTAGTCGTATCATATAAAATTCCCCCGTGTGGTTGCTTATAATGCAGCATAGCCGGTACTATGCATTCTATTGCGCATCGTGCTTTGGTAGCACGCCATATTTACTGTAATCTTTGGGGTGCGTGTAAGTAAACAGACTTTTGTTGTCAGGTCTGGAAATGCGATAGCGATTGCCTTTTGCTTGAAATTTATATTTCATGCTACAATCTGGCTTTAGTCTACGGGAACTTTCTTTTTTTGTATAAGGGCCTTTTATGAAAATTTCTCTTCGGTGGGTGTGCGATCATATTTTAGATACTTCATGGCATGATATAAATGTTACTCAATTGGCGGCGCTCTTTAATGCAAAAGTTGCTGAAATTGAGCATATTGAGTATCGGTCATTGCCGGTTGCTCATATGAACGTAGTTCGTATTATAGAGCGTCAACAGAACGAATTGCTTGTCGTATTGTGGGATGGTCGTACCGTGCGTATGTCGATGCGGAATGATGTAGTTTTCCCACTTTCTCTTGAAGCAGCGTATTTGGTGCATGCGACGCCAGCAGGAACAGTATGGGTTACGCTAAAAGATCTTGGATTGGACAAAGAAGGTTTAGTTCCTCAATTGCATGTTGATGATGCTGCGTTTTCAGGCTTATGGCGGGAACGCTTTGAGGCTGAAGATGTTATTTTTGATATTGATAATAAATCACTGACGCATCGTCCTGATATGTGGGGGCATCGTGGATTTGCTCGCGAGATAGCTGCATTAATCGGGAGAGAGTTGACCCCCGAAAGCGAATGCCTCGAGCAAGTAGAGGTACAGCGAATTAATGCTGCAGAAATTTCTGATTCGACACGTGGTGTAACGATTACTAATGTGACTGAGGGTTGTAGCGGGTTTGCAGCACTGTTGATTCCTGCCACGCGATTACAAGGCTGTGATGTGCTTGCAGTAAGTCGGCTCACTGCGATTGGGTATCGTCCTCGCAACGCTGCTGTTGATATGACTAATTATGCTATGGCTGATTGGGGTCATCCCGTGCATGCATATGATGCAGATCAGGTGAGTAATAAACACCTTACGATTCGTAATGCACAAGCGGGTGAGACGCTGACATTGCTTGATGGAAGTACGATAGTTCTTGATGCGCACGATTTGGTGGTGAGTGATGGAGAGAAAGTGCTAAGTCTTGCCGGCGTTATGGGAGGAGCGGCTGAGTCTGTTCGTCCTGAAACTACTTCTATTTTGCTTGAGGCTGGGTGTTTTCATGCGGCTACTATTCGTAAAACTGCTGCGCGGCATAAGCTGCGGACTGAGAGCTCTCAACGGTTTGAAAAAACGCTCACCCCCGAGCAGCTCATACCAGTACTTAAACGCGTTTCTTTTTTCGCATCTCAGTGGGGAGTTACGCAGGAGATGCACAATACTCCAATTGTTATGCTTGCAGCTCCTTATGTTCCCGCTATTATTACCGTTCCTCATAGCTATATTACTACGCGGTTGGGAGTTTATTTAAGCTCCAGTCAAGTTATTGAAATATTGAAAAGTATTGAATTTGACGTGCGTATTGTTGCCCGTCCACAGCTAAGTGATTTTTCTCCTATGGACGATACTGTCTATGAGGTTCATGTTCCTTATTTTCGGGTATCAAAAGATATTTCTGGTATGCATGATATTGTTGAAGAAATTGCTCGCTTATATGGATTTAATTCCATTGAGCCAGAACTTCCTACGATTAAGCAACGTGCGACGGATATTCAGCCGGTTTTGCGCGAGCGAGCAATCAAGCAGTATTTGGCGTATGGAGCAGGGATGCAAGAGCAGCGTAATTATGCATTTTATAATGAGCAGCTTTTAACAACGTTGGGACTTTGTGAGTCAGAAGAACTGTGCTTGCAAAATCCTGTTTCACAAGATGCATATCGATTAGTACGGTCACTCTTGCCGCATTTGCTCGGTAACGTTATTGATAACGTGGCAGATGTTGAGCGCTGTGCGTTTTTTGAATGGGGTACTGTGTGGCCATCAGGGGCGCACTCTGAGCGTAAAGAGCTGGCTGGCGTTTGGTATGATAAACGAGGGCGCTTTGAGTTTTATGCGCTAAAGCAGGTTGTCTCCCGTGTGTTAACTATTGCATCAATTCCAGGTGAGTGGGTGTTTGCACCTGAAGGAGTTGCTCCGCAGTGGCTGTCTCTCAAGCAAGCAGCTGCGCTTATGTATAATAGTGAGTGTATTGGATATTTTGGCCTGCTGCATCCTGTTTTGGTTCAAAAGATGGGCGGTCTGCCTGAAAGTAATGCATATGGCTTTATTCTTAATGCTTCTTTATTGCAAAATAATCCAGCACCACGGTATACAGTAAATGACCTGCAAAAATACCAGCACTCAACAATTGACGTCAGTGTTTTGATTAGTAAAAGTCTTTTTGTTGCTCAGTTACAAGCAGTGATTACTCAGGTAAGCCCGTTTATTAAACAGGTAAGCTTGATTGATTTTTTTGAGAAAAAAGAATGGACTGACCAGCGATCAGTCGCGTTTCGAGTTGTTCTTGCTTCTCCTGAGCGCGTGCTGACAAAAGATGAAGTTGAGTCTGTGCGGGTGGAAATTATTGCAGTGCTACTAAAACACGGTG
>JBIKTS010000004.1:0-19698 GCA_044347985.1 Candidatus Babeliales bacterium | reverse complement strand
GCGGCTTTCGCAGTCATTTGGCATTTCAATACGTTGATCAAGCGCTTTGCTGTACATAACATATGAAGTGGTTTTGATATCGCCAAGTCGTGGCGTATCGTAATGACCCTTAATATTAGCAGCAAACACATCGCTTGCTATTTCAACACCTGCTGCACCACTACGCTTGTTGCCTACAATATGTGTCTTTGTGCGCGCATTAATGTCTTTATATGAGCTTGACTTCTCTTCCATGCGAGCAAAGTAAAATTCATATTCCAAACGGTTCTTAATCATTTCACCATTAAACAAAATCCCAAATGGGGCAAAATTACTTCCCCCATTGTACACACCGAGATATCTTTTTGGTGTACCATACGAATCACCATATGCAATCCCACGACCAAGCTCATAGCCGAACAATCCTACTTTGACAAAATGATCTGTACTAATTTCGCGGTTCATCAATGCATTTAATAACAATTTCATATGCACTGATTTAACCCATGGAATAGTCGCATTAATGCTCACGCCAGGAACTTCTACAACAGAATCAGCAATTTTCACTGATGATGAATTAGAACCAAGCACTTTGTCAAAACGACCAGCTTGATATTGTTGCTGTAATCGAGCAGCAAGCTCAATAGCCGCCTTGCCATATTTTTGCTTACCGTACGTCACTAATGTTCCAAGCTCAATACGCCCATTGTAAGAACTAATCCGATCAAGCTCATTTGAGTTTAATGTTTCAACATTATATGCACGACTATAGTTAACCCGAGAAGATCCATCAAATGTCAAATCAACATCATTTGCACCTTTAAAACAGAATGTTGGCGTTTTTTCATCTTTTTTTACTACAGCAACCACCGCTGATGCATCTTCAGCACACGTTGCTTCAATACGATCAAGTTCTGCCGTAAGACCACTGACCAGTGGCTCACCAATTGTTGACTCTCCAAAAGCCACGGTCACACCGGCTGCAGCGATGACCCCCAGTATTAATTTTTTATTCATGCCTGTTTCCTTTCTTGGGCTTAGTAAAACGAGTACTGTTTCAATGCCCACGCATTGTCCTCCAAGACACAGCAACTGTCAATAGCAACGACATACCGCCATTTGCCGCTCCAGAAAAGATAAAACTACAATCTCATTACCCACTAAAATCTCTTATATATTCATTACTACCAAGCGCGCACCATAATATTAACCATAAACTTAATTTTGACAGATGATACATATGTTCTTATAATCAAAAAACAGAGCCTTACACGTACAAATTACAATCAAGGAGCAGTATGAAGAAATTCCTACTTCTTATGATCATCCCATTTTGTACACCACCACCGCCTGCATATGCAGTTCACACGCATATGCATACCCATGCTGCAGCGAAAAAACTTCCTATCAAAAAAGGAAGCTCCATTCATTGCGCAGCTAAAAAACGCTATCTCAAATCAAAAAAACGCACCGCCATTCTTCGCTACACGCTCGGCGCATCGGTCACTCTCAGCGCCCTCATTCTGGCAGCACTTATATATAAATACCGCACAACACCTCTCAAACCAGTTCTTCATGCCACACCCGCTGCGCGCAAACCGATCCAAGATTTACACATACATACAGAAACTCTCTCTATACATTCCACTCCCCCAGCACACACTGATTCAAGTGCAGTTCATCCAATACTTCCAATCGCCTTACGCACACCAGCCCGACCGCAACCATCGTCAGATCCTACCATTGATCCCTCAGCAGGAGCCCGCCCAGAATGTCTTTTTTCACATATTGGCCTCTCACCAATCGGCGGTGAGCCCTTGGCAATGGCTATAAACCCTCTGGAACAAAAATGCGAATCCCGTCTAAAAAAGCAATTTAATATTGCAGCGCGCGCGCAAAATAAAAGTAGTACCCTGACCCACGCAGAAACCCCAGATGCTCTACTCTTTGCAAATGCAAGCTGGCTCGAAGGAAGACTTTCTGCCAAAGAATTAAACAATGTTTTAATCCTCGCGCGGACCCATGAGGCTCAGTCATTTTTTAACATATTGATAGCCAGGCTCCATACATTCTTTTTCTATACATCTACTACTGAAAAAAAACTGTATCCACAGATCAATGCGTCTGAAATTATCCAGCACTATCTGGATGAGCAGCTCGTGCACGATGTAGCAACATTAATACCAGAGGAGTGGCCAGATCATTAATACTCCGTTCTGCATCCCTTTACAAAATTCCCCAAACGACTCGTACCAAGGAGCTAGACTACTATGAAAAAACAATACATCCTCACAGCCCTCATTGGATTTTCTTCCATTGCGCCAAACCTACCTGCTCAAGAAACATCCCCCGGTCTCCTTATTGCGGGATACACAAGTTCCGGTCTCCTTTGCTGCTTTAGTACAGAGCGCTTATTGTCTCTCATTGGCTCTCGGCAAAAATATAAAAAGCTTAAAAAAATACTCGCACTCAAAAATTCTTCCGCACGTACTCGCGCTATTATCTACCTCATACTCAGCAGTGCAGGTATAGTCACCGGTATAACTGTTGGAGCGCTCACTGGCTACCATCACTACAAAGTGCGTCAAGCCACCAAGCCTGAACAAAAAAACCATACCCCGCAAACCAGAGTCAGATTGGAAGATGAACAACCAGTACATGAATTGCTCGATGGTACAGACACTGGCCTACCAGCTACTCTGCCACCAAACCCTACCCCCAGCCATGCAGCTCATAGAACATCAGGATCTGCTGCACTTGAAAGCGATTTTCCGGGAGGTAAGTCTCCTAAAAGCATCTCATCACAGCGAAGCACCCCACCAATGCTTAATGTAGACAGCGACGACGATGGAGAAAGCAGTGATACTGATACACTTCCAATAGTTTCAGGCGACAAGCCGCGTAGTCCTGTGCCGACCAGATTAGCTGATACAACCTCTAGTAGTCCTACTAGCGCCACAGCTCATCTCACTGCGTCTCCACCAGCTGGAGGTCCTGACCACAGCTTATTATTAAGGTCAACAAATCTTGACGCTGCAACACATCCACAGATAACACCAACCGATGGTCATACCGAAAGACTATATGCTATTGCTCAAGCGGTAGGACAACTTTCAACAATAACCCCTGGAATGGTTTTAAGAGGTGGACGTCCACCTCTTAAAGAACGCCCACCTCTTGGACGTTCGAAAAGTGCAGATTCACCTCAAAAGCGTGCCTCTCGAGTAGCAAGCACTGATGCAACTCCATGCACAACACCTGAGCTAACACCCCCAAGCTCTCCTGCTCGTGCAGGTGCTGGGTCAGGAGCGGTAGCAGTACGAAGTCCACGATTCGATCGCTTGCCGTCTCATAGTACCATACAACCTCACGCGCAACACCGAAGCACATCGGACAAAAAAAGAGAGCGATCCAGAGAAAAAAGAGCCTTGGCAAAAAAAGAAACCGCTGCCCTACATCTTGAAGGATCCACACCAGGCCAACTAATTGGGCAAAATAACTTTTGGTTAAAAAAATTCTTAACTAACCAGCAAAACGCTCTTCTTATTGAATTAGCAAGTAAAAAAATAGATCTTGGGCAGTTCAAAACTGTTTTGAAAAAAATCCATCAAGAATGTATTATACTTCGCTCATCTGTCTTAAGCTTAGGACATACAAACCCAGGAATCATATCAAAGATACTCGAAGACGCACTCGAGGAATGCCCAGATTCATCACTTGAAACCAGTTTACTTGAAGCAAGTCCATAAAAATTATGAGTCAACATATTCTTTCTCATCTACACAAGATCCTGCCACAAGAACACGTTTGGAAAATGAATGTGCTCCAGCAATGGGAGACTATTTTAGGGCCACTCTCCAAAAAAGTGGTCCTGCAGCGGATTGATTCTCATGCAGTCGTTTTATCAGTAGCCCATCCTGGTCTTGCGCAAGAACTTCTCCTGCTCAGTGATCTCATTCGCAGTAAAATTAATGCTGCAATAGGTCATGAAGCAATAACAACTATCCATTTTAAAACAGCAGCAGAACGTCGAACCTTCAGCTCGCCACAGGCTCCAACCGCTGCACCGTCTCCACCACCTGCACGCATTCCCCTTAGCCCTCTTGAAAACAAGCAATTATCCACCATAAACAATAAAGAATTGCGCCAAGCCCTTGCAGAATTTTATGCTACATGTAAGGAGCGAGCCGCCCATGAAAAAAAATCTAATCATTCTTTTTGTCTTCGTAAGCCTGGGGCTACCAAGAGTCTATAGTGGTACCATTACTCTCAGGCGCCATACCCCAACACACCAAGAAGAATACTATTTTTTAGCACTCAAAGGCGCATATGAGCAAGTCAGCGGTGACTACAAAAATGCTCGCAAAACGTATGGCCACTTACGTACAGTAACCCCAACAGATCAAAATTTACTCGGTGCTGCCCTCCGCCTCGCATTTGACCATGGACACTTTGCTGAAGTGCTGTCATATGCACCGCACATTGATATTACAGCCCCTCAAAACAAAGAACTTGCGTTCCTTATTGCCCAAGCATACTTATTTCTCCATAAAAACACTGAAGGAATAGACATTCTAGAAGCGCTACGAATGCAGCATCCTCGGGATGATCGCTTCGATTACTTTGCAGCGATTGCTTACACAAAAATCAATCAGGCTCCGCAAGCACTAGCAATTATTAATGCAGTTCTCGCAGACCCAACAAAACGCAGTCGCTATTATCTGTTTCATTTTCTCAAGGCAAAATACCTTTTCCTGCAAAACCAATGTTCTGAAGCGCTTGATCAAATAAATGCAAGCCTTGTTAACAATCCTTCTTTTGCAAAAGGTTTTTTCCTCAAAGGAACAATTCTGGAGCAGTTGCATCAGCATAAACAAGCATTGGCTGCGTATCAGCGGTACCAAACCCTGAATAAGAATGATGCGACAATTGCGGAAAAGATTGAGGTTTTGAGAAAGCGTATCACATCGTAATGAGCGCTTCTCGAGGCGTACATACTCAAAACATATATAACCGCTATAACAGCGCGAATTATGTCTTAGACGTCTCCAATTGAGCAATCTTCTTAGCCGCCACAGTTGCCACCTCATCACGCTTTCTTTGATACACACGTATCGCATTTTGAAGCCCCACCGAAAGCGCTGCCCACGCAGCATTACGAGCTTTTGATGCCTCTAATGCTTGCTTGCTCTTTTCATGAACATCATCCCATTCATCTCGAAGACCAGCCCTCTTAAGAAGCGTCATAAATGCATTTCGCTGACTGCTATCAGTTCCTGCAGCAACCTCAAGCGCTTTGAATTCAGGCTTTTTTTCTTTCGCGCAGTATGCATCTCTTTTGGCTTTATATTCAGCCTGAGCTTTTGCTGAGTCAGCCTGCGCCTCAATGCTTTTTTGATTCTTATCTAGATACTTTTCCCCATCGCCAGCTGGATCATTTTTTTTAAGCATTTTTTCCATAGCATCATCAATCTGACCCAGCATCGTTTTTTGCAGCCGCTCCACATCTTTCACTCGAGTGAGAGTAGGAGTTGCAAATGCTTTTACTGCATCAAACCGAATAAAATATGATTCTGGTGTATCAAAACTTTCAACAACAGAAGCCACCTGAGAAGGAGTAGGCACAACCGGCACTACCGATTGAGTCACTGCAGCAGTTTCGGCCAATAACCTTTTTGAGCGACCGCATAAAGATACCCCTTGTATTATAATCGCAGCAAAAATTATAAGATTTCTCACGGACACAAAACCCTCTTTTCTTTACTAATACTTACTACTTAAAATACACGCACTCTTGCGATGACTAGCTATTATGGTGCATCATTACGTATACTAAACACTATGCATAAGAACAAAATCAACAATCTTAGTGAGAATATATCGTATGAAACAGTCTCTTTTTTTATTTTTCACACTGCTCTGCATATACACCTTGCCTCATGCCACAACCCTCTCTGGTGTCTATCAAACACCACTTACCAATACTCACCATACAACAAAACCTACAACAACCCATCACGCCCATGACGAATGGCTTGATTTTGACGATGAAGAAGAAGAAATGCCTACAAAGCCAAAAACTCGCTGGGAACGTTTTATGGGTGGAGTTGATAAATTTGCGCTTCAGATGAAAGCTCTTTGGGCATTTAAAATAAAACCGTGGTGGAAAGAAAAACATGGCAAAGAGATTACTATTGCAACCGCATCGACACTTGCCGCTCTTGTTGCAACATGGATGATGTATCGCAAGTACAGGCAACAAACAAATTTCCTCGCACACTTAAAAATAACTAATGCCCGTACTAATAGGGTAGATCTCACAAACAGTAGCCCTGCAAATTCATCTTTTAATAACAAGTAAATTCATAAACCAGATACGTTGTCGCACCAGAGCTACCCTGTTCACTCAAACATACGTTTTTGGCTCCGCCAAAATCCGAACCAGCCGTCGCTCTTCGAGCTATGGCTGACAGGCCCCTAAATGAATAGACGGCTGTCCGCCGTAGCTTCATGCGTAGGCTGAATATTCTCAGCAGGGTGATCTGGCTGCTTACACGATTTACCAATTTGAAAAGAGAAGAACGCCGAAGAAGGGACCTCGTGAGTCGAAGTCTGGCCCATTTTCGCTCAAGTATTCGCGAAAATGGGATAACCGAGGACTCGACGAAGGAGCGTTCCTCAAGGCGCCAAGGTTATAAAATCTCAAGCCTTAACAACCCTCTCTATGGTGAGCTCTCTTTTTACTCAGTATACTCTACTGTCCTCCAAATATTTTTTTCTGCAAAGGCTCTCGTTCATGAACGCAAATACCCATCTCTTTCTCCTCTACGTCGACTCACTCCTTGAGAAGAAAAGTTATTCTCTGAGCGCACCACTCACTCTCCGCTCTCCAGAACTCGCCCATCGCATAAACACAGTCCTTCGTCTCGGCAATGGCGAGCACATTCAATTGTTTTCAAATACATGCGTCATAACTCTGGCCCTCCAGCCCTCGCCCCGGCCCAAAGAATTGATTATCGGAACAGTGGTTGACTGCAAACCACTTACATCTCCAACATACAATCAGATTGTGTGCATCGGTCTGTTAAAAAAAGAATCATTTGAAGAAGCGGTACACCATGCCACGGTTACTGGCGCAACAACTATCATCCCCTGTATTACAACAAAAAGTAGAAAAAGCTGGCAGAGCCCGCGAGAAATAGAACGCCTTAAAACAATTATTATCGCCGCATGTGAGCAGTCAAAAAATTACTACATTCCTACTCTGCTCGACCCACAAAAACTAGACCTCATTATACAAAACACACCGCCGATATTTTCTCTCGGATTTGAAGCAACCGGCGCGCCGCTGACCGATGCGCTACAAACAATTGCACAACAAAAACCATCAAAAATACGATTTTTTATTGGACCCGAAGGCGGATTCACTGAGCAAGAATGCAGTGCTATGAGAGAGGCAAACGTACAATTTTATCAACTGACTCCAACCATTCTACGCTCACAAGAAGCAGTATGTTTGGCTGGCGGACTTATCTCATCAGTGAAAAACAATATTACTCGCTCTTCTTAAACTGTGTCTCTTTAAGGTACAAAGGCTGGAGCTCATATACGGGCGGCCGTCGTTGCGCCCAATTCCAAAGTGCCGCACGGGCAAGACATTCAAGTTCTTTTTCCGGAGTTGGTCGAATCACTTCAACTGGCTGCAACTCTGTAGCATCAAACATATCACACGCATCACCACTAATCATACACAAAACTACCTGCGAGCGAAGTGTTGCAACCAATTGTTGAACGTATGCGCGATCGGCATACGCAGGCCCAGCTAGAATTTCACGCTCAAAGCCACATACTTTATCAATCCGATAATGCACTTCATTATTGTATGCATTGTATACAATAACTACCAATATATTTTGAGCAAGTTTTTCATATTTTACGGGAAGCAGGTCACTCCAAGTGTGCAAAAGATCAATACCAATAAGAGGAATACGACTTGCGAGCGCAATGCCATTACACAAAGCTAATGCAGCACGTAAATGGCTAAACAAGCCAGGACCTTGAGTCACTGCTATAAAACCAAGCTGTTTAAGTTCAACATTTCCCGCTTTTAAAACCTCTTCAATTACGATGAGCAGTTGAGCGCTCATTCGATGCTGAGTCTCAATTTTTGCAGACAAGCACTCAAAGCCTCGAAAAAGGCCTACTTTAATGCTGGAATCAGAACTGGCAATAATTACTAAATACAGAACTTCGTCAACTGTTTTCATCTTTTACTTTTTGTCGTTGATAAAATACACCAAATATATCTGTTTTAATGGTAACTTTTTTCTTCTCTATTACATTACCACAATTTAAACATTTCCACCCCTCAAAATTTACTGATTGGTTGAAAAACGATTGCATGACCATCATACCGGTACATTTTGGGCATTTCATAGCGCGATCCTTCTTGCATAACAAAAACATAACACGACCCCGTGCTACACGCATACTATGAACAGTCACCCACAAGAGTAAACACATTTGTTAATCGATTTCATCTCCCAGTGGCATTTTACTGTGAAGATAGTCTCTCAGTAAAAACGCAGCCGCCAGCGAATGCGACTGCCGCTTACTTTCTGCAGTGCGTTTTTGATTTTTTACTCCTTGCTGATGACCCACAGCAAGCTGACTCGTTAAATACTCATCAAGCAATTCCCATTCAACATGAGAAAACGTTTTCTTACACTGCTCAAAAAATATGCGCGTTTTTTTTGTTTGTTCGTTTTCCTCACCACGCGAACTAGCAGGGAGTCCAATAATAACAAGACCTATCAAATGCTCTGGTATTGTTTTTTTAAGAAATGACAGTATATCTTTTCTCATCACCGTCTCAAGCGGACGGCAAACAATTCCGAGTGGGTCTGAGAGCGCTGTACCTACCCATACATCTCCTAAATCTAATGCCAAAATACGATTCATGAATTTCCTTTTTTGTGATTTCAATAATCTTACAGTACTCTACACAGGTGTCTATAGCAAAATAAAAGGATTTGCCCATGAACTCACAATCACTGTTTATTATTGATGGCTCATCACTGGTATATCGCTCGTATTACGGCGTAAAACCTCTACACACCTCTACAGGGATTGCGACCCATGCATTTTATGGTTTCTTTAAAACATTAAAAAAAATAACTGATGATGCAAATCCCTCGCATATTATTATTGTATGGGACAGCAAAGGCCCCACAACACGACAACTTGAATACGCTGAATATAAAGCAACACGCCAAAGCGCACCCGATGACCTGATCACTCAAAAACAAGCAATTATCGATTGTGCTACAGAGATGAGAATCGCTCAACTCATGCGCACCGGGCACGAAGCAGATGATCTTATCTATTCTCTCATTCAAGAATATCCCCATACACCAATTACCGTAGTTACGGGAGATAAAGATCTTCACCAACTCTTAAGTGATCATGTGTCCATACTCGATCCTTTTAAACAAAAAACCATTACGCATGAATCGTTCTGCTCTGAGCGCGGATTCCCTCCTGCAGACCTGCGACTTTACCATGCACTACTCGGAGATAGTTCAGATAATATTCCGGGCGTAGCAGGAATCGGAGCAAAAACCGCACAAATCCTTACTGAGCAATACCACACAATGGCAAACTTGTATGCCTCTCTAGACACAATAACCCCACCCCGCATACAAGATATTCTCGCGCGCCAAAAAGAAAACGCGCTTCTCAGCGAACGACTCTTTACTCTCCGGTATGAGCCCACTGGTACTGAATACAACAACACTCTGTATACAAAGCAGCACTGGCTGCACGCGGTGCCTTTTTTTCAAAAATATGAGATAAAACCGTTTTTCCCTCAAGGAGTTACTCTCCAACAGCCCACACAAGCAACACTGTTTACGCCGCAATCTACCGGAAATGCTCATCTGATCACCACAGAGCAAGAACTTACTACTCTTATTGCGCTCATCAAAACAGCACCCCTGGTAGCATTTGACACTGAAACCAAATCACTCCAACCGTTTAAAGATGGTATTATTGGTATTGCGTGCGCACTCAATGAAACAGAAGGGTATTACATTCCGTTTGGCCATGCAGGAGATGAAAATCAACTTTCTCAAGATACCGTACTTGCAGCATTCAAACCAATTCTTGAAAATCAACACATTCCAAAAGTCTTTCACCATGCCAAATTTGATATGGCAGGATTTGCATATTACGGAATCACGGTACGAGGTATCATCGGAGACACCCTCCTCATGGCCTCACTCCTGCGCACAGGAAATGAAAGCATTGGACTCAAAGCATTATCAGTGCGCTATCTTAAAGAAACTATGACCGCATTTGATGACCTGGTAAAAGGTAAAAAAACATTTGCCGATATTCCTATTGCAGCGGCAGCACTCTACGCAGCAGACGACGCACGCCAAACATATCGTCTCCATGCCATACTTGCAGCACAGCTGACCAAAGAGCCACTCCTGCAAGCGCTGTACAGTACCATTGAGTTGCCACTCTGCATGATACTCTTTGATATGGAACAATACGGTATCGCCCTCAACGCTGACTACTTAGCAGAGCTAGCACAACAGGCTCAGCAGGAACTCGATGTTATCACTACAAAAATCACTGCATGCCTCCATGGCGGACAGCAATCAATTATTGCCGCAACAATCAATCTCAATTCACCGCAGCAACTCGAGCACCTGCTCTTTGATCAGCTCAAACTCCCTGCCTTGAAAAAAAATGTAAAGACTGGCAGCAGATCAACCGATAGCGAAGTTCTGTCAGAACTGGCCAAAATTCATCCAATCCCGGGACTTATTATTCAATACCGTGAGCTAAGCAAACTCTTAAATACCTATTTGCTTCCACTCCCAATTGAACGAAATACCCGAACCCAAAAAATTCACACCACCTATACGCAAACAATTACCGCCACCGGCAGACTCTCAAGCACCGAGCCCAATTTGCAAAACATCCCCATCACACACCCTTTGGGCAGCAAGGTACGCAACGCATTTATTGCGCCAGAAGGACACGTATTTATATCGGCTGACTACTCTCAAATTGAACTGAGAATCTTGGCACAATTCAGTCAAGACCCGGCACTCCTGACCGCATTTGCACGCGGCGCAGACATCCACCGCCAAACTGCTGCACTTATCTTTCATAAAGAAGAGGCAGTCGTCACCCCGCAAGAACGGAGCGTTGGGAAAAAAATAAACTTCAGTATTATGTATGGGCTGACGCCGTTTGGTCTTTCAAAAGACCTGGGTATCTCTCCTGCACAAGCAAAAGCATATATTGAAGCGTACTTTGAGCAATATGCTGGAGTAAAAACATGGATGGATGCAATTATTGCCGATGCAAAACACACCGGCTACGTCAGCACATTGCTGGGCCGCCGCCGCTATGTCCCCGGCCTTCATGAACGAAATAAAAATATACAGGAAGCTGAACGCCGCGTTGCTATTAACACCCCCATCCAAGGAACCAGCGCTGATATCATTAAAATGGCAATGCTCAAAATTACCGATGAACTCAAAGCACGCAACCTGCCGGCTCACCTTGTTCTGCAAATCCATGACGAATTAATTCTTGCGGTACCAACTGAGCACGCAGCAACGGTATGCGCGCTCACCACCGCATGCATGAACAGTGTCGTCAATGATTGGAACGTCCCACTTGAAGTAACGACCCGCATTGGAACGTCATGGGGCGAGGTCAGCAAATAGGCTTTTGGGTCGGTTCTTACAATTTTAACCATGAATAAAAGCAAAAGACCTGCAATTTTAACCATGACGCACCGCAATGAAAAGAATCATAGATCACTATTTGCTCGACTGGCAGGCACATCCCACAAGAAAATCACCCCTCCTTCGTTGCGCTCATGCCCCCTGTATGTCATTGCAGGAATAATCGGCAAAGACAATACAGAATTACAAGAAGCACTACAAGCTCTCTTGACTCTTTAAAAGCGGTTTTTGGGCCACCAACAAAGTTGCCAAGATTTCGCCACAACTAAAAGCTTGCTTCTGCTTGCCCCATGAATTGATCGCATACGAATATAACTCTGCGCCGATTTTCTCCCCATTACTCTCTAAATAAGCGAGGTTGTCGCTGGTATAACCGATGTACAACTCATTTAGACTGGTGCTCTTGATGGTACAAAATCCGGCATCACTCAAAAGGTTTTCATATTCTCCTGACACCGCCATGTGCAAAGATAAGTTATCCAGCTCTATCATTGCACTAATCGTTGAACCCAACTGATTTGTAGGCGTAACCCAATCAAGAATTACCGCAATCCCGCCCGGCTTAAGCGCTTTGTATATTTTTTGAATAACATCCCGCTTATGAGGGAAATGTAAAAATACTTCTTTGGAAAAAATGATATCAAATTCCCCTTGGGTAAAATCATACTCTTCACACGTTACACACGTAAACAATAAGCGAGACGCCGCTGCGCTTTGTTTTGCTGTAGCCTGTGCCTTTTCTATCAAGTGCTCTACTGCATCGATTCCTGTCACAATGCACGAATATTTTTCTGCCAAGTAAATGTCTGCACCACCAAGGCCACAACCAATATCTAAGATATTTTTCCCCTCCAATTCTATTCCGTCAAACATCTGATCAAGCGAATGAGTTCCGCCTTGAGAAAGAAATCCGCCTCCATACACATTTTCCAAAATATTCACAAATTCTGGTGAATATTCATCATCAAGGCTTGTCGAGCCAGTAGAGATTAAAAAGCTGTTAAAAATAAAAATTAAAGCAATAGAGCGCATAAAAAGAATAAGATGTTCACGACCATGTAATAGTTCATAGCGTCCAGTTTTTTTCATATAATTAATCTCCTACGCGTGTTAATCAAACGTACCACAATGCCGCTCTGAGAATAACATATACCCCCAAAAAACCAAGAGTGGTAAAAACAGCCGCCGCTAAAGCTCTGGCTGACAATCACGCCAAGAAGCGTTTAAAAGTGGGTCATTTAAACGAGGACAACATAATAAAACAACAAACACAATTCCTGCAGAGGCATAAGCCCTGTTAAGAAGTAAAAAAACTTGCTACAATAAGCTTTAGTCATAAACAACCATCAAAAAAGAGCTTATATGTCCCATAAAAAAATCTTGTATATTATCACCAGCAGCCTATTCACGGTATGTATTGGTCTCCTTATCGGCTGCAACACACATACCGAATCGCATGTTACCCATAAAATACAAGTGTCATTTAGCGCCTCTCTGAGCACTGAAGATATTGCCAAAATCCAAGAAATCAGTGAGTGGGGAACAGTGGACACAATCTCCTTACTGGATCAACAGAAAAACCTCTACTCAATTACATTTACCCCTCATCCAATAAAACTCGATAAAAACCTGTTTAACGCAACACAACAAACCTCTCTTTCTGATGCCTGCAGTAAAACACTCTCAAAGGCCGTGCCGACCCATACTGCAACTATTACCCATATCACCTGGAACGGAAGTCCTTCTCAACAAGAAATCAGAGAAGCGGGGTTTGCGCGAAAAGAAAGAGTGCGGCAAAGACGGGCAGAGAGAGACAAAGAGAGAAGGTGGCGCTAACGCTCATACGATTGCAGCGTGTAGAATTTGACTTTTCCCAAAAATCGCGTCATTCTTTACCGCAGTTCTTAAAAAACTCTTAATTTTTCAGTATCAATATATATTACATGTATCCACGAGGAGCACACGATGGCAACAAGTAAAAGTGGTGGTTCTACTCAGAACGGTCGCGATTCAATAGGCAAACGTCTTGGCTGTAAACGATTTGACGGTCAAATGGTAAACGCAGGCGAAATTTTAGTACGTCAACGCGGCTCAAAAGTAAATCCTGGTCATGGAGTAATGCAAGGCTGTGATGATACATTATTTGCAATCATTCCTGGTAGCGTAAAGTTTTACCAAGGATTTAAAGGTCGCAAATTTGTAAAAATTGAAGGTGCATAAGCGAGTTCTTCTATTATCTTTATTTCTTTGCTTTTTTAAGGTACAAAAACCCTGTCTTTTGAAGTAACCACACAAATGAGGAGATTGTCGTGATTAATTTTCTGCGGTATCGTTATATTTGCTTAGCGTTTTCTATTGTATCTTTAATGGCGGGTGCGGCAGCATATATCTATCACGGTGGATTTAATTACCACATCGACTTTGTAGGTGGAACTGAGCTTCAAGTAAGTTTTGAAAAGAAAATATCGGTACAAGATCTTCGTAACGCGCTTACAAGCTCTGGTTGGCAAGATCCTGTGGTACAAAGCCTTGGGTCAAATGAAACACAATTTTTAGTTCGCGTGAAGCAAGAAGGTAAAACGCTTGAAGAACGCTTCTTAAAAGTAGTCGCAGATAAACTTTCAGATAATACAGTAACAGTTGATCATATTGCGTGGGTTGGTGCCGAAGTTGGAACTGACATCAAGTGGGATGCAACTATTGCTATGATTTTGGCGCTCTTAGGGATTTTGCTTTACATCGCAATTCGATCACAATATCGTTTTGCAATTGGTGCAGTAGCAGCATTAGCTCACGATATTTTCATGGTGCTTACTGTGCTCTTGCTTCTTAACGAACAAATTTCTCTCAACGTGCTTGCTGCACTGTTAACCACGCTGGGATATTCGATTAACGACACGATTGTTATTTTTAGTCGAATCCAAGAAAACTTTGCGCTCCTTAAAAATAAGACTGAAGAGGAGATTGTAAATATAAGTATTAATCAAACCTTACGTCGCACCTTGCTGACTAGTTTGACTACTTTTTTAGCGGTCTTTGCTCTCTACGTGTTAGGTGGCGAAGCACTAAAAGGCTTCTCGCTCTCAATGCTTGTTGGTATTGTGGCAGGAACCTACTCATCAATTTATATTGCAAGTCCTGTAATGCTTGCGATTGGTTCTCGCAAGAACTAGTACATGGATTGATGAGAAAAAAACTAAGAACAACTCCGTAACAAAATTATTTTTATAAATACTATTGGTGACCTTAGGTCCAATACGGTAAGTTATTTGTATATACATATTCTCATTAACCCATTTCTAGCTTGTGAGTGACGATGACTGATAAATTAAATTCTCAATTACCACCTGACGTGCCAAGCGAAGCATCTTCTGTGCCGACTCAACAAACAAATGAGCAGCCTTCTCAGCAAGCCCAGGCTCAGCAGCAACAGCCACAACAATCGCAGCAACAGCGTCATCATCAAGGCGGTCAGCATCAACGCAAAAACAATCAGCATAATGACCGGCGACGAGACAATAATCGTTCAAGCAATCATCACAATAACCAAGGACAACCACGCCGCACTCCTCAGCACCATGCGCAGCAGCAATCAAATCATGCCCACCACCAACGCATGAATGATGATATTGACGCGTACTACGATGAATTGCCAACACAGCAAGATCAATCCGGACCACGCCGCGCCGTTTCGGTACAAGAACTCACTGAAATGAATATTAATGAGCTGATTGATTACGCAACAAAAATTGGTATTAAAGAACCAAGTTCGCTCAAAAAACAAGATCTTGTGTTCCGTATCGTCTGTGTAGAATTTGAACGACGGGCCGATGTTCATGGTGAAGGTATTTTAGAAAAACTTCCTGATGGATTTGGCTTTCTTCGTTCTCCAAAATTTAATTATGTGCCAGGTCCTGATGATATCTATGTTTCTCCTGCACACATTAAACGGTTCAGTCTTCGCACAGGTGACTGGATTAAAGGTATCTTGCGCCGGCCAAAAGAGTCGGAAAAATATTTTGCACTACAGCGCGTTGATATGGTCAATTATGAACCTGCATCACAAGCGGTCCGCAATACAGTTTTTGAAAACTTAACACCACTTTTCCCCAATGAGCGCTTTAAGCTTGAAGGTGATCCAGCATGTATCTCAACCCGCATTATGGATATGCTTACACCAATTGGTAAAGGACAACGAAGTTTAATCGTTGCGCCACCACGAACGGGAAAAACAGTACTACTCAAAGAGATTGCAAATATCATTGCAACACAGCATCCAGAAGCAATTCTACTTATCTTACTGATCGATGAACGTCCTGAAGAAGTAACCGACATGCAGCGCTCTATCAAAGGTGAAGTAGTAAGCTCCACCTTTGATGAATACGCAACACGTCACGTACAAGTTGCTGAAGTTGTCATGGAAAAAGCAAAGCGCCTTGTCGAATGTGGAAAAGATGTAGTGATTATTCTTGACTCTCTCACTCGTCTTGCACGCGCATACAATACACTCTCGCCTTCAAGTGGCAAAGTACTCAGTGGTGGTATTGATGCAACGGCACTTCAACGACCAAAACGATTTTTTGGAGCTGCACGTAAAGTGGAAGAAGGTGGCTCGCTTACAATTATTGCCAGCGTTCTTGTTGAAACTGGATCTCGTATGGATGAAGTTATCTTTGAAGAATTTAAAGGTACCGGCAACATGGAAATTCACCTCACTCGAAAACTTTCTAATCGTCGCGTATATCCTGCGTTTGATCTCCAAGCCTCAGGTACTCGCCGTGAAGATCTTCTTCTGAATGAAGCAGAGCTCAACCGCGCATGGATTTTACAAAAATTCCTTGGTGGCATGAACACTGTCGAAGGTATGGAACTTTTAATTGATAAAATGAAGAAGACAAAAACCAACGATGAGTTCTGGGAACTCATGAATAAAAAGAAATAGCCCTGTATGGCACTTATTCTTGGTATAGAAACGTCATGTGATGAAACCGCTGCTGCAGTATTTGATACGCAGCAGCGGCGCATCATTTCACACTTTCTCTATTCTCAAATCGCCACACACGCAGCATACGGCGGTGTAGTGCCAGAAATTGCTTCACGCTCTCATCTTGAAAAAATTGGTCCAATTGTTACACAAACACTTGCGACAGCAGGTTGCACGATTACAGATATTGCTGCAATTGCGGTTACCAGCAAACCAGGCCTTGCTGGATCTCTACTCGTAGGATTTTGCTACGCAAAAGGAATCGCATGGGCCCGCAACATTCCGCTTCTCACCATCAACCATCTTGAAGGTCATATTTTTTCAAGTTTTCTCGAAGCTGATGGCACAGAAAAAACTACTGTCCCATTCCCTCATATCTGCTTGACCGTTTCAGGGGGACATACCGCTTTATACCGAGTAAATGACTATGGTAATTACACCGTAATCAGCAACACACGTGATGATGCAGCAGGCGAAGCATTTGATAAAATTGCAAAACTGATTGGGTTTGGATATCCCGGTGGCGCAATCATCGAAAAGCACGCAGCAGCAGTGGGTTTTGAAGATTTTTTCCATTACCCGCGCAGCAAACCACAAGCAGATTTGTCGTTCAGTTTTTCCGGTCTCAAAACAGCAATTTTATACGACCTTGTCAAACGAGGGTGTATTGATATTGAAACCGGAAAGCGCACCGCACTGCTAACCTCAGACATACAACGCCAAGTGGCAAGTTCTCTGCTCGTATGTATTGGTGATATTTTTGTAAAAAGCGTAAAACGCGTACTCGAAGCGCATCCCGATATTAAAGCATTAACGTTTGTTGGCGGTGTTGCCTGTAATAAATATTTACGCGCCCGCTTGCAAGAATTAGCAATAAGCCACGACATTATATTTCATATGAGTCCGCCACAATTTTGTACTGACAATGGCGCAATGATTGCATTTGTTGGCAGTTACCGCTGGACACAGGGAGAACGCGCTCCGGCAGAGTGTGATATTTTTTAAGAATTAAATGGTCTCGTCAACAAAAAAGCATTAAATAAATCGGTAAGCTTTTGGTCACCAGGCATGTTAGTAATACGACCCCAAAAATCAAACCCTAAGACATCTCTCGGTTGAATGTCATTAAGAGGAAAACCATCTTGATCAAAAAAGCTAACTGCCCTTAAAGTAGGGTTTTCTTGATCAAATCCAGATTCGCAAAGATAATAAATTTTTACAGGCTTATCATGCATCATCTTATCGAGAATACCAAATGATACATTTTGAGATATTTGCCTACCTCTTAATCTAGAGGCCAACGCACGTAACGCAGTTTGCCACAAAACTAAATCTTTACATGCTCCAGTAGATTTATCACGACGTTTTTTCCTATTTTGTAACTCCTGTAATTCAGCGCTTTGAGTATCTTGCATATCTTTACAATATCCTGCCCACATAGCTTCTTGAATAGATGCAATCAATCCTGCCTCAAGAACACTATCTTGACCCCCTTCTATACCAAAAAATTGTTTAAGATTTTTAGATGACAGCGGCTGAGCAATAGGAGCAGGCTGAGTAATAAGAGCAGGCTGAGTAATAAGAGCAGGCTGAGTAATAAGAGCAGGCTGAGCAATAGGAGCAGGCTGAGTAATAGGAGCAGGCTGAGTAATGGCACAACCGGCGCCACAATGTGGCTTTGCTGATCTCGCTTGCTCTGCTGATCTCGCTTGCTCTGCTGCCACAGCTCGCTCCGCCACACGCTTATCCCGATACCACAAGAGTGTTGCTCCCAAAAGAATAGTTGCAGCCAGCCCGCCAGTTACGCCCAGAATAATGCTTCCTAATCGTGACGGATTCATATCTTCAGAGAATGAAAAAATAGCTTCTTTGTATACGGGTGCTAAAAGCGTATCAGCTTCAAGCGCATCAAGTAATTGGTCTTCTGCTTGTTTATCAAGCGCAGAACGCTTTGGCGCTCTAAATCCCCACGAAAACGCTTTTTCAAAAGAAGATTTCAGCTCGGGGGCATGCTTTGTAAGCATCTTGATAAAATAATTATATCGCAACTTTAACTGTGGTTTTTTAGTAAACAAGGGAGTAACAACCTTTTGCGTGTCAACTGCTCCTCGCGGCGCAACTGACAAAGCAGGGCCCAACAACAAAACTACTCCCATCAAAATATTACGCACCATGTAACGCACAAACCACCCCATTCTGTGTTAATGTCTGCACCCGCTGTGGCGCAGTATGCTGACGCATATCAATCGATTCAATTGCACACTTTGTTGATGCGCGGCTTAAAATCGCTGGCTCATCTTTGAGCACTATAGTCGGAAGCACGCCATCAATTTTCTCTGCATTCAAAGCTAAATGAGAGGTATCTTGCACAGAATCAACATATTGACTACTCATGAGCACCAATAAACATTTTTCAGGCACACAATCTGTATCCTTAATCTCTTGCTGCTCAATCTTCCAGTAATGCTTTTTCCTGCCCTCATCCCATTCTCGATCAAGCTTATACCAAATACATTTTTCAAGTTTTTTAAGCTTCATTCCTGCAAGCGTATATCCTTGCTCATAGTCCAGCCCAATCCGTTTACAAATCATAAGTGAAAAATCATCCAGACGGCCTGCTGCAACATCTTCTTTTGAAATAGTAATAGTATACGCCCCAGACGTATCTGATGTGACTAAATTACCATCAAAGTACAGCGTGAATGGTGGCAAAAGCTCTCCTGGCTTATCTTTAATAACAAACTCGCCCATCAGCGTCACCCCAGCAGATCCAATCATCAGTTCGCACTGCAGCCCAGCAAAAAAAAGCATTGAAAGCCCAACCGCAAAAAGTATTCTCATCTGTATCATTTTTTTTTACCTTTTAAGAACTAATATTTTAACATTATTGTATAATTAGTATCACTTCTCAACATTACATAACATGTTTTTATTGTACAAGAATACTTTTATAAAAAAAGAGGG
>JBIKTS010000003.1:0-19860 GCA_044347985.1 Candidatus Babeliales bacterium | reverse complement strand
ATTCAATCATTGTATTATATAATGTCGTACCCCGTGGATGGAAAAAAGCAGCACCGGGAGATTCTTGATGAAACGAGAACAAATCAAGCTGTTTACCCAGAACGCGGTGGTCATACCGCAATGCATCTTCAACCGCCTGCTCATACGCACGCAAATCTTCTTTTGTTTCAAATGCAATTCCGGTAATCCGCTGCAGCGCTTGCCCCGCACGGTCAGCTCTCCAGTACGACCCAGAAAGGCCAGTCAATTTAAAATGCTTGAGTACTTTAATATTCTCAACGTGCCCCCCACGACATAAATCATAGAACGGCCCTTGGTGATATACCCCAACAGTATCTCCTGCAATACCTTCAAGCAATTCCATTTTAAATCTATTATGCGCAAACAGTGGCCGCGCTTCTTTCTTATCTACCTGCCCGCCTACAATGTCATACGCACGCGCCGCAATCTCATGCATCTTTTTTTCAATAACCGGCAAGTCATCTTCTTTAAAATTATGCACCGGCAAAAAGTCGTAGAAAAAGCCATGTTCAGTGGTCGGTCCAATCGTCAGTTGAGTATCAGGAAACAATTCTAAAACAGCTTGGGCCAAAAGATGCGCACATGAGTGCCGCAGGTTATCAAGATATTGCTGATTACTCATACTTATCCTTATTTATAAAAAATATTCTTTTCTTTGCAGACTTGGTTTGTCCATACTCGGGAAGCTTACTGATAAATCACACCTTTCGCAAACACAGAGGGAGAGACGTTTATGCATACCACAACGCACACAGAAGAAAAGAGCATTGTGACCGGAGAGCTCAGTAGCCGCGATCATCATGCTCGTTCATTACGCGCAGAGGGTGCAGACATGTACACTCCTCGCCTCCTTATTCAAGAATTGCCGGCAAAAGAGCTCAAACTTATAACTCCTACAAAAATTATGGAGTCCCTGACCGAAAAACCTGGTTATTGCAATCAATTTATTAAACTGGTCAGCCAGAACAATCACGAAAATTACCGCTTATTTCGCTACCTTGGTGGCACAAACTTTCATGAAGTAGCCATCGCTCCACTCTTTAACTGCTTTAGTCCACACAACCTTGAACAAGAAATGGCGCTTGACCTTCTGCTCGACGATTCAGTTGAGCTCGTCAGCCTGATTGGAAAAGCGGGAACCGGAAAAACATTTTTGGTGATGCTTGCAGGCCTTATAAAAGTCCTTCATGAAAAATCACACCGCGCAATCATGGTAACCCGGCCAACCGTTTCACTTGGACCTGACATTGGATTTTTACCCGGTGACGTGCTGGAAAAAATTGAAAGCTGGATGTATCCAATTTTTGACAATATTGGAATGATTGGCAGCCAACTCAAAAAAAATAAAGCAGCAATCACCGTCTCAGCAGAAGCGCTCCGCAAAGCAAACCAACTATCGCTTCAAGCGATGACCTGCATGCGGGGCCGGTCCCTGCCTCATCAATTCTTTTTTATCGACGAAGCACAAAACCTCACCCCACTTGAACTCAAAACATTAATCACTCGAGCGGGCAAAGGAACTAAAGTAATTATTGCAGGGGATCCAGAACAAATCGACTCTCATCGATTAAACTACTATTCAAACGGACTCATGGTTACAACCAATAAGTTTATGAATGAGCGAATCTTTGGCGTTGTGCATTTGCACAAAAGTGAACGGAGTGGTCTAGCCCAAAAAGCTGCCGAGCTGCTCTAAAAAGTCGCAATTCTATTGACTCTTTTATCAAGTCATGTAAATTTTGGAGTCGACTCCAAAATTTACATGACTCTGAGGTTTCCATGATTCAATCACAACTTTCCAGCACACTCTTCCCCCGCACCGCGCAGACACTACTCGTCCGGTACGCAACTATCTATCCTGCAGTAGTTATTAACGGCCCTCGCCAATCAGGCAAAACAACACTTGCGCAAACCACCTTCCCTCATCTGCCCTATGTCTCTCTGGAAAACCTCGATACACAGCTCAGTTTTACCAAAGATCCCCGCCAATTTCTGGCGTATTACCAACATGGTGCCATATTTGATGAAGTGCAGCACACACCCACTCTTCTCTCGTACCTGCAAGAGATTATTGATTCTAGTTCTCAGAATGGTCGTTTTATTATTACCGGCTCGCAAAATTTCACACTCAACTCACATATTACTCAATCACTTGCAGGACGCGTGGGAACCATTACGCTGCTTCCCCTCAGCGCTCCCGAACTTGGCTCTCACCAGACCCCCAATAGCTTAATACTGAGCGGCGGATATCCACGACTCCACAAGAATCACATGACTCCTCTCGAATTTTATCCATCCTACATCAACTCATACATAGAGCGTGATGTCCGGCAACTCAAAAATATTCAAGATCTTTCTACCTTTAAAATTTTCACTCAGCTCTGCGCCGGCAGAACAGGTCAGCTTTTAAACATTAATACACTTGCACAAGAAGCAGGCATCGATCATAAAACTGCTCAAGCATGGCTCTCTGTTCTTGAAGCAAGCTATATCATTTTCTTATTACGCCCGTACTACAAAAATTTTAATAAACGACTCACCAAATCACCCAAATTATATTTTTATGACACCGGTCTTGCTGCAGCACTTCTCACCATAACTACTGAGCAACAACTCGCCGTCCATTTTGCCCGCGGCGCATTATTTGAAAATCTTATTATTACCGAGCTGCTCAAAAAACGTTGCCACGCCGGCATACCACCACAACTCTCCTTTTGGAATGAAAGCAGCTCCCGTGAAATTGATGTAATTGATTACTCAACCGGGGTTCATCACTTAATTGAAATCAAATCAGGACATACCGCGCATCCTGCCGACTCAAAACACCTGGAAACCCTTGCGCCCCTCTTCCCCAATGCCCATCAATGGATCGTATATGGCGCGCCGCAGCGTGGAGTGCTCGGCCACACAAAGCTCTTATCGCTTGAAACACTTGATGCACTCGATAACGGTATATAAAAAAATATTTTTATCTATACTATCAACACCCTCATTTTTATCTGTTTACAACAAATGCAGGTCTCAATCAAGAGCAAAAATTCGGTACAATGCTTGCACTCATAACTCCAAAACTCCGCGCTGAAATGATCCATGCAACAGGATTTTTTGGTGCAACCCTGCTTATAGTCTTCTCAAACAGTGCGGTGATAACACAACTACTTATTCATATTGGCTGTGATGTGAATACTGGGGACGATTTCAATACTACCCCACTCATGATCGCGTGTGGACATGGCAATACTGCAGTAGCAACTGAGCTCCTCAATGCTGGCGCTCAGGTCAATGCACGAAAATCCCTGATTGCATCAGAAGTCATTGGCATTGAAACAGCAGGAAATACGGCTCTCCATGAAGCGGTATACCACGACGCAGCAGACATCGCTATTATCAGATTACTTCTTGATCAAGGCGCAGACAAAACAATCACAAACGTTGCAGGCAAAACTGCTCATGCTCTCGCAATTGAGAAGGAATGCTCTCCTGAAATCATAGCTCTGCTCGCCGCAGAATAATCACGCATTACGCAACTGGTGACATTAAAATCTCTTTTGCATGATGTATTTTCCGTTCACACGTAATAGCAGGAATCGCGGCCGCAACACCAGCGGCCGCGCAAACCACTCCACCAACTGCAAGCCACCGCTGCAACATGCGCCGCACACGACGTGACCGCTCTTGAGTTGCAGACCATGCAGCAACAACTCCGCTCCTCGTCATTGTTTGAAATGCTTTTTGTTGTTTTTTATTGTGAGCAGAGAGCCGTGCCGACACCACTGCGCACGTGATTGCTCCGAGTGTAAGTGCCGCAGATGTTGCTGCAAAGCGATTTTTGCGCACTTTCAGTGAAGAATCACAAATAATATTCTGCGCCTCTCTGCGACGCGGATCATTCAATTCAATCACCGCACGCATATTACGAATCGACTCCGTTGATCCACAGATAGCAACACCACTCATCCATACACACATAACAAGTAAAAAACTGCGACTCATTACCCTTCTCCTTTAAAGCATTTCAAGTATGAGTGTACCACAGCGCACAGTTTTGATCATAGAAGAAACAAAAATAGTTGGCATACATAGAGCGTATTTATGGGCAATATCTTCAGACAAAAAAGCAAACTCTTCTCATGAAAAGCGGCCCAGCGATATACTTATTATATACGGCATAATAATCTCCTCACCTCGCACGCAAGGAAACTCACGTATGAACATTATTTCTGTAATGGCAATAGCCTGTCTGATGATATCGATGGAATGTGTCAGTTCAACGAAAAAAGCCACAAAAAAATCTACCGCAAGCTCTTCCTCTGTAACTACTCCCCAGACAACCAACACTCAATCATCAAGAGCCACGACAAACATGCAAAAAACTGGTAGCAACTCAATTGAAGAGACCATTGATAAAAAAGTTCCTGAGTACCCAACTACGTATACAATAATCAACCCAAAACAAAACTGTGTTGAATTCGTTGCAACCGACCCTGCTACTCAAAAATCTATTACCGGTATCACCTCACTGAGCATTCATAAAAAATTCCATCCCGTCACCTCACTGGCTGCAAAAACATTTGATCAAACGCGCGTAGCACAATGGACTACTGGAGCTTCACAAAAAACGACCGGCTACGTTGAAAGCGTTAAAAAAATCGAAAGCAATCAATGGCGCATACTGCTTGTTGCAACACCCGATCAAAAAGGGCCTGGTGGCATAAATCTGACACTGCCAAGCACCGCAAACACAACACTTTTTAGTGAACTCAAGCCAAAACCAATCGATGAAATTCGCGCTGAAATTCGGACAAAACTTGTGAATACAGCAACACAACAAGGACGTCGATAACACATACTGAAAGGACCATCTATGAATATACTACTTATTACTCTTGCTCTCACCACAGCAGGAAGCATTTTATCTACAGAATCAACCTCATTAACAGAAACGACTACTATTGGACAAGGAGACCTGCTTACAAACACTACGCTCGTTACCGAGCAAACCACTACGCCTGAAAGAGAGCTTTCTGCAGAAGAACAAGCAGCTCACAAAGCACACCTTGAACAACAAATCGAACAAATGCTGGCTACCTACCCAGCAACCTATAAAGCAGAACAAAATGCTTTTAACATTAATACGATAACCGCAACCAATCCTGACACAAGCAGTTCCATCACCGGAATAACCACTGTCACATTTCATAAACAATTCAACCCAAGCAAGCCACTCAGCTCATCTCAGTTTGATCCTACTCTTTTTGTACAGTGGAAAACAAAAAAAACAACAAAAAATGGGTATGTTGAAAGTATCAGCGAAATTTCTCCCAATAACTGGCTCATTGCGCTGACTGCTCTCACTAAGAAAAACCCCGCCCCCGCCGCATTCCCTAGGGCAAAATTTAATATGCCCAAAAAAGCGCTCCAAGTAGCAATCTCTGTTCAAGAAAAATCAAAAGATGAAATCCGCACAGAACTGCGAGCGCAAATGCTTCGGTAATTATAAATAGCTCAGCACTACAACGATACTCGCCTCAAGATCAAGCATCGTTGTATCTAAAATAATTGCATCATGAGCAGGCCGCAATGGACTAATCGGCCTGCTCAGATCAAGTAAATCGCGCATCAACACTGCATGAGAAATCTCATTTAATGGCATGGCATGCGCATGACGTACTTTATCTGCATGAGCACGCTGCACACGCGTTTCGAGTGCCGCAGTAATAAAAAATTTATGTGACGCATGGGGAAAAATAACCGTTCCGCAATCACGCCCATCAATCACAATATCATGACGACGCCCCAACTCTTGTTGCAATGCGCGCAATCCAGCACGCACCATCGGCACACTACTCACGTGTGATGCATACCAATCAATACTCGGTGTACGCAGCTCAGCAGTCACGTCAATCCCGTCAACTGCAACATGCGCAGTGCCCTGCTCATAAGAATATGACAACCGTGCTCCATATTCAGCAACAAGCTCCGGTGCCCAAAACGCTCCCACCGCAGTTTCATACTGATTATATGATTGACGAGTAATATACCCAATCCCCCGATAGAGCAATCCAGTATCAAGATAAAAGTACCCAGCATGCGCCGCAATCGCTTTTGCAATCGACCCTTTTCCCGATGCTGTTGGCCCATCAATAGTAATAATCATAGTTGTTATCCTCTTCAAAATGAGATATCTATTCCCTGCAATTCGATTGTTGTTTTTCCCTGCCACTCATTACTGGTAATATGAACCGCAATAGAAAACGGTTTATCTCCCTGCGCGCACAACGGCTGATATAATTCAGGGCGATTAAAAAAAAGTAATGACTTCAAAACACCTTCAGAAAAAACCATACACCGCACATGCTTATCTTTCAGGAGCCGCGGCTCCTGCACAAGCGTCACTCCCTCAACAACAAAGACCGGCTCTGTATTTGCATTACCAAATGGTTCCATGCGCTGCACATGTCCCATGAACTGATACGTCAAATCACGGAGTGTAACCGGCGCATCAACCGCCAGTGAAAGCACCATGTCATCCATAGAAAGTTGCGCACTCACCAGCGCCTCCATGCGCTGCTTCAACTCTGCAACATCAGCTTCGCGCAAACTCAGCCCCGCAGCACACGCATGCCCACCAAACGAAAGCAAGAGATCTTCACACGATGCAAGTGCATCAAACATATTAAATGCAGGAATAGAACGACATGAACCTTTTGCAAGACCATCTTTCGTCAAATGAAATAAAATAACCGGACGTCCGTACTGCTGCATCAATTTTCCAGCGACCAGTCCAATCACTCCGGCTGGCCACGCATGACTTGCAGCCATAATCACATACTCTGTGGTTATATCAATCTGACCCGCATCAATGCGCGCAACGATTTCATCATAAATACCCCGATCAACGCGTTTGCGCTCTTCATTAATCGATTTAAGTGTCACGCCCACTTGCATGACCTCACCCATATCAGCAGAAATTAAAAAACCTACCCCAGCACGTGGGTCATCAAGACGCCCGAGCGCATTAAGCTGGGGCGCGATTGCAAATCCAATATCGCGCGAATTGAGCGTGGTTTTTTCTGCTACATTTCCGTTCGCCGCAAGTACCTGCACCGCAAAACTCCGCTGCGTGTTAATATGACGCAGCCCTTGCTGCACCCAATATCGATTTTCATGCCGAAGTGGCACAACGTCTGCTACCGTACCGAGCATTAAGAGCTCATACGCTTTAGCAGGCATCTGTTTGCCCAGCCGACTATACAAGAGGGCCATAATTTTAAAAATAACACCGACACCGGCAAAATCTTTATACGGATACTCGCATCCCGGCTGATGTGGATTAACAATAATATCAGCACTCGGCAGCTCACCATGCACTTGGTGATGATCAGTAATAATAACAGAAAGCCCTAATGCTTTAGCATCAGCAACTGCTTGATGAGCCGAAATACCATTATCCACCGTTACAATAAGCTGATAGTTGCTCTCCGCCGCTTTTTTTACAATTTTTGATGACAGCCCATACCCATCACGCACCCGATTGGGCAAAAAATAATTAATCTTCGCTCCCAGCGGCAGCAAGCACGACATCATAATTGCAGTGGAGGTAATTCCATCCACATCATAATCACCAAATATCAGTATTTTCTCGCCACTGTGCACCGCCTGCATAATGCGATCTGCAGCGTCTGATGCACCTTTGAGTGTTAAAGGATCGGCAATCCACTGCGCGCCCATCACCAAATAGTCACGGGCCTGCTCAACCGTTGTATAACCCCGCGCATACACCGCACGCGCAACTGCATACTCAATACTGCAGCCATCAGCAATTGCACGCACTGCCGCATCATCGGCTGCGGCAAGATTCCAGCGATACTTTGCCCCGGCGTACGTCATCTTCATGAGCTAGTCCTCGGTATGAGTAAGCATCTTCATGGTAGGAAATAAAATCACATCTTTAATCGAAGTTGTATTGGTCAAAAGCATCGTCAAGCGATCAATCCCGATACCCACACCAACGGTTGGTGGAAGCCCATATTCAAGCGCTTTGACATACTCAGCATCAAAATAATGTGCTTCATCATCACCTGCCGAGCGCGCACTCGCCTGCTCACGGAAGCGATCAGCTTGATCAAACGGATCATTCAACTCGCTAAACCCATTTGAGAGCTCCATTCCGGCAACAAACAATTCAAACCGTGCTGCAATAGCCGGATTATGTGCTGTTCGCTTTGAAAGCGGAGAAACCTCAATAGGAAAATCGGTAATAAACGTCGGCTGCACCAAGTGTGGTTCGACGAGTGCTTCAAATGCAAGTAATACCTGCTGACCAAAGCTTTTTGATTCAACCCCGGTAACTCCTGCCTCAGCAAGTACCACAATCAACTCGCCAGGCACCACACGCTCCGCAGGAATGCCCCCAAATCGAGTAATCGATTCTTGCATACTGCATCGCACAAACGGTTTTTCAAAATCAAGCTCATGCTGCCCAAATGCAAACGGTTTTGCACCATGCACCGCACGCGCCGCTTCACGCAGCATACCCTCAGTCAAATCCATTCCTTGCGTATACTCGCCATGTGCAAGGTAATACTCAAGCATCGTAAATTCAGGATTATGCCTTGTTGAAACCCCTTCATTACGGAAATTACGATTAATTTCAAACACCCGCTCAAGTCCCCCAACAACCAAGCGCTTGAGATACAATTCAGGCGCAATACGCAAATACAATTCCATATCATACGCATTATGATGTGTTTTAAACGGACGCGCAGCCGCTCCTCCCGGAATCGGATGCAGCATTGGTGTTTCAACTTCTAGAAAATCATGCTGCAACAAAAAATCACGAATCTGCTGCACAATACGTGAGCGTTGTATAAATTTTTGTCTGCTCTCTGGATTTACCATCAAATCAAGATACCGTTGGCGATAACGCTGCTCAGTATCAGTCAGCCCGTGATATTTTTCCGGCATTGGATGTAAACATTTTGACAGCAGCGCCAGATCAGTCACTTTGAGCGACGGCTCACCAGTTTGCGTGGTAAACATGGTCCCGGTCACCCACACAATATCACCCACATCAATCGAGTGAGTCAAAAGATCAAACGCCTCTGCGCTCACCGCATCACTCCGTACATACACTTGCATTTTTCCGGTGCGATCTTGAATGTGCGCAAACACTGTTTTTCCATGTCCTCGGCGCGTCATCATACGGCCAGCAATACTGTGCTGCGGAGTACTAGTTGTATCTTGCACGTACTGCTCATGCAACTCACGTAGAGTAATTGAAACGGCTCGTGCATTGGGCCAGGCAGCAACGCCGCGTGACGCAAGCGCTTCAACTTTTGTCACCCGTACGCCATGCTCGCTGCTTAAATCTTTTTCTTTAATCGACATATAACGCTTTCAATACATAACTTATTAGAGAGCAATAAGTATACGCACCTGGCTTGCCAGTGTCCATTAACAGTTTCTTCAATTACTTGCATCGCGCGCTGCAAATCTCCTACCTTGAAACCACAATAACGCATCACAAGAAAGACTCTATTGCCATGAACACTGTCGCTGTAACACGTCAAATGTCACGTATTCTTCTTGCATTCAGCCTTACAATGCTCAGCACGCTTCTTGATGCAAGCACACGACCTCGCAGATCATCATCATCAGCCAGCTCGCAAAATGACTCTGCCGAAAAAGAAGCGGCCGAAAAAAACGGCCTCCAAACAAAAATCTCATCACTCCGCTCACGTCTCCAAACGTTTGAACGCCAACTCCAAACACCAAACGGCGCAATCGAAGAAGAAAAAAGTGCAAAAAAAGCAAAATTTGATGGACTGCTTAAACAACTGACCCAAGCAACAACTAAGGCAGGCACAGGACTGGGCTATGGCACCACCTGGGATGCGCTTGCACGCTCTGTAACCTGGGTAAGCAAAGCAAGTGTGGAACAAAAAAATAAAGATGCCAAAATTGCAAAGCTCAATAAAAGTTTAGAAACACTCAAAAATAGATTAGTCGGCAAATCACTCTCTGAGCAAGACCAAACCAAGGCACAACAAAAAGTTGAAAGCATTATGGCGCAGATCACAACTCTGGGTGGAAAACCAACCGTGACCTGGGCAATGATTGCCCCCCTCATTAAAAATCGCACCGACGATAGCGCATCAGCAGAGCGCTACCTCGCCAAAGCACTCAAGATTAAAGGCGCGCTCAGTACAAAATCGGTCACCCCAGAACAAGCAGATGCTCTCAAGGCGAGCTACGCTAAAAATAGGAAAAAAGCGCTCGATGGTAATCCTTCACTTGCAAGCCAACTTCCTGACGCGGCGCTTCTCACTATCAAGATAAGTCAAGGAGGAGGCCTCTTTGGGGGTAAACGCAAAAATGCTGATGAACTCAAGCTTGACACGCTCCTCAAAGAGCTTGCCAGTATTAATACCATCCTGACAAAAGGGGTCAGTAGCACTGAAGCAACTACGCAAGTGGCAAAATTTCAAAAAAAAGCAGATACCGCAAAAAAACTTATTGCGACGCTTAAGAGCAGCAAAAAGTTGCCCGCAATGAATACCCCAAAGCTCGTCAGTGACAACCAAGCGGCCGATAAATATATTGAAGCGATAAAAAAAATTGATGCCCAACTTACCGCCCCTCCTTCACGCTTGCGCCCTCTTACCGAGGCAAAACGACTCAAGCTCATCACGCAGCGCAATGCTCTTGAGAAAAAAACAGCGGCACTGGGCGCCGGGGACAAAGTTCCTGCAAAGCCTGCCCAAGCACAGATTCAAGGCGCAACACGCGACGACCTTGATGAGCAACAAGCGGCACGCATAAAAAAGAAACAAGACGATGATGACGACTCAACATCTACACCCGCAGCAGCAACCCAATCAGCTGCCGCGTCAAGTCGTCCTGAAACTACCGCTAATGGCCGCCAAGTAGTTGTTGGCGCGGATGGAGAAAAATATTTTGTTGAAAAACGAACATTTGGCAAAGACAAATACTACGACAAAGACGGCAACGAGGTAGTCAAAGGAAATGTTCCCCTGCCAAATCAACCAGGCATGGCCGGTGGTATGACAGGTGGCATGATGGCGGGCGGTATGATGGGCGGCATGATGGGTCCTGCACCAATGATGGGTGGCGGTATGATGCCAATGGCCGGCATGGGCATGGCTGGTGTGGGAATGGCTGGAATGGCAGGCATGGGCGCTGCCGGAGCGGGAATGGCTTATGCAGCCGCTGCACCGGTAACAGCAGTTTCTGACGGTGGCCCAAAACCAACCAAAGATGACTTTTTAGAAATTGAAAAAGCAGATCCAGCACTCCTTACCCTTGCAGTTTCAACCATTACCAGCGACCCCCTGACACACCTGATTACACAAGCCCGCATGACCCCACCGCAAGAAGATCCTGCGCAGCGTGCATCACTCAGTGCTGCGTGGACTGCCGCATGGCGCAGCGTATAAACATCGCCTAAGCGGCCTCTTATACGTCTGGT
Source organism: Candidatus Babeliales bacterium (assembly GCA_044347985.1). Lineage (GTDB taxonomy): Bacteria > Babelota > Babeliae > Babelales > JAUPTZ01 > JAUPTZ01. Next base: position 8,348 of record JBIKTS010000003.1, on the reverse strand, counting down.
TTTGGTAAATTCTTGTCAAGCAACCCTCTGGTATCCGTATACTGACAAGAGCGATAAAATTTGTATCATGAGGATTGTATGAACACTCAACAACGCCTACTCTTTGCTTGTCTTACTCTTGCAACCTGTTTTGTATTTCACGGCCAAGCAGTAAATACAAAAATAGCCCGATTTATGAATACCATGACTCTGGGCTCACCAGAAGTTAAAGGCAATCCAAAACAAGTTGCTGCCTATCTTGACACCCTGGACACGCAAGTAGAAAACCTGATAACCCAGATGGAATCGCTGACTGACACCTCTGAGCGTGCGTCTTTAGTCCGCGGCAACCAAGAAAAAACAAAAAACTATCTTGAGCGGAAAAGAGAATGGAAGGCACCTTCACCATTATATTGCTTGCGCCATGCACGGCTCATGACCGAGCATCCTGAACTGATTGACGCGCACGCGCTGATTGAACTGGGCAAAAAACAAGAAAATGCATTACGTCAAAAAGGAAAGCTTCTCCGCAGAACACCAAAGCTCAAACGAAAAGAAGCTGATATTGCAGAATTTAAAAAGAAACTCAAAGAGGCTGGTGTTGACGATAGCTCAACTAGCGCCAGAAACGGACTTACCATTTACGGTATTGAAGACAAACTCACCTTACTGAAAAAACAAATCCAAGAAGCCCTCACATACAACACAACAATAGCCTCAACAGCACTCGGCTTTACATTGCCTTCTAAGGAAGATGACGAGCAGTTTAATCACATAAAAGCAAAAGAGATAAACTGGTTAAAAAAAATACAAGAACGCATCAATGAATTTGCTGCAACATTAAAGCAAGAAAACGGTTTTTTAACCGAAAAAGAAATGCTCGACCTGTACACACAATTGTTTGATGAGAAGTTAAACGTGATGAATCCTAACGATGTACTCACACAATTCACCAAAACGGATGGCCCGCTTACTAGAGAATTAACAAATGATGATGATCGCATCGTGGCTACCTACAAAGAAATTGATTTTCAAACCCGCCTTTCATCCGCAATTGTTGATAGCTTTGCGTCTCAATGCGCGCTCATGAAAGCAAATCAACCGACTGCGGCTAAAACAGCAGCAAGCGCCCCGGCTGGTGGAGACGCAGACAGTACAGAGGCAAGCGCAGTCGAGCCAATTCTGAGCACTGGCTGGCTAAACAACGTACAAACCTGCCTGACTAAATTTAAAGATATGACCGTACTTTCTGGCATGAGTATCATCACCGCCCGAAAAGCGATTGCAGAAATTGAAGAAGAAATCGCAAAGCAACAAACAGATTTGAAAACAATGCTGGACATTAAAGGAGCCCTTGCAACTGAACAACAGGCAAGCAGCGGCCAAGCTGCTGCCGCTGAGGGAGGCGATGAACAAAGTTATCAAAGAAGCTTGCCAGGATCACAAACTCAAGCACGAAAAAATTTGGTTAGCCAAGTCTCTACAGCATACGCCACACGCCCTGCTGATTATAAAAAAAGAATCAAAGAATTCTGCAAGACTATTGAAGGTGAACTGCGCAAACTGCATAACAAGCACCACCGCTTGCTCAACGGCAATCGCATTATTGCGCTGAAACCGCTGAAAGATGCGCCGGCAAGTAACAAAAACAAATATAAGGACCAAACAAAGCTCAACACAGATGCCGAAACCACAGCGCGCACAGAATTCAAACAGTGCAAAACACTGTTGTATGATTTGCTTGCAATGATTCAAGCAATTCGTTCCGGTAGCTTTACTGATGCTGATAAAAAAACGCTGGTAGAGCGACCAAAGACACTGGCAAATCTTTTGTATACGATGGATCAGGAGAGTGAAAATGATAAAGATAAAAAAATTGAAGCGGATATCGACCAAAATGAACTTGATAATGCAGCATTGAGAAGCCATTTAACAAAACAAACGCAAGCTAAAGCGCACGGCGCAATCAGAGCACAAGAATTAGAACAAGAGGAAGATAAACAAAAACGACTACGCCAGTATCAAAAACGAAGAGAGCTCGGAACTCAGCATGAGTCTGTGCGATTACAAAGCGTTGCTAGAGAGGAGGAGCAAGAAGAAGAAGAAGAAGAAGATACTCTTCCCACAGGGCTTCAAATCGGTATTGATCAAATAAATGGACAAGTAATTCATTCAGGTACAAACGGGAGTTTTAAAAGAGATTCTGCACCAGAACCCGCACGCACACAAGCGAGAATTGCCGCACAAAGCGATATCAACGATGATCAATTCAGCCCTGAGCATGACACAGCAATTCAAGCATCATTAGAGAGTTTCTTAGATGAAGACTCAGATGATAATGATACTCAGCCCAGAGGACGACAGACATCACTCCCGACAGGCGTAGATGAAGAAGATGAAGACCCTGCCGATAGACTAGCGGGAAGACCCGATCAAAGTTCCACCAGAAGCACAAGAGTAGCCTCAATACGAAGACCACCAGAGAGAGCTTGGAGTAGCGAGAGGGACAGCGCAGAAGATGAAGGAAAAATGTCGTTTGAATTCCTAACTGATTATCCAATAAGTCTCAGTCCGCCTCTTACATTCGAGAGCAAAAATTACACGGCAGCAATTTTGAAAATTGAGAAATTATTACAAGATGGAGTGAATGCAGTAGAAGTCCGTAAAAACAAGAAAAACACGGTAATTATTTGTATTATACATGATAGTACTATACTTTCATATTACACAACTCAATTAATAGTTGCTAACAATCAGCTGATAATTAAGCCAACAAGAAAATTGGAATTAAGGGGTTCTGTTGATGAAATAAAACATTATAACACTGTTTTACATACAGTAACACTCCCTGCAAAACATGCATTCCAGATGGCCGCAAGAGGTGACGCGCGCCGCAGATCGAGTAGCGCAAGCAGCACTACAGCAGCATTCGGCGAAGATGATAGTTATTATGGAGACGATGGCATCGGTGGAGACGATGGCATCGGTGGAGACGATGGCATCGGTTCTGGAAAAGGTGTTCGTAACGCAGCGGCAATCAGGGCAAGCTTGGCAAGTGCATTGGAGGAGGCAAGGCAACCTAGATTAGCTACCACCGTCGCGCAAGGATCCTCTGCTGCTGTGAGAAAAGCTGCGGAACAAATAGTTGAAGTTGACGGCGACGTGGATGGCAACGGAACAGTCAGCCATGCAGAGAAAGAAGCTTTGAGCCTTGCGCAACGCTTTCTCAAATTCTTTTCTAGGCCATCGAAAAAAAGCAAGCCTGAGCGGCGCTCACGAGCGAGCTCAACCGCATCATCCGCAACTGCCGGATCTCAATCGTCAATTGAAAGTTATGAAACTTGGGTTGCTCCGCTTGGAGACTCAGCAGGCCGCGATCGAGGTGACTCAAGATTTAACCCCGCATCTGGCCCAGACAGAGCCGACCCTGATCAACCATACGGCATTCCTCAAAATCTTGCAATAAGAAGCGCCTGGGCTTAAACAAACGCTCTCACCCCCGTCTCTTTCCAAAATCTAGGCAAACAAAACCAGAGTGTGGTACACCGGCAGTATGAACTCATGCAACACTCATTTGTCGGGATGCACACTTATGGCCGTACGTACCTCTACCTCTCTCCTCTTTGCCGCCGTCTTGAGCAGTATTCTCCTCACGCCACACTCCTCTATTATGCCTGCAGATTTACTATCATTAGGCCGCAGACAGATGTCCATTGCCGATTCTGATCAAGACGCGTATCAGCGGTTTGTTGAAGAACAGATTAATCCATATAATCTTATCCCCGCGTCGTATTATCAAAATCTTATCAGCAGCACTGCAAATCAAACTGCTCGACGCACACAAGCCTGGCGCGCGCGACTCGAAAAAAGCCAATGCGCCATCAGCACACTCGCATCATTCAAGCGCAAAAGTGAAAATGCTGATTTTATTAACTTCTCCAAACTTGCAGACGCATACCAGCAAGCGACCATCCTCACGCAGTCGCCATCACCATTTACCCCATTCACAAATCGCGGCACTCGCACCTACGATAAAAGCGCACAGCAAAACCAAGTGCAGGTTGCTCAGAGCAAACAAGCTATAGCAGGGATATTCTCTCAATTTGACATCGATGAAGCATCGCATCAAAAAATTGGCGATCTTGATACGCAGCTCCGCGACGTACTTGAACCTTTTTTTGACACCCCGTTTGTTATCGTCTCTGATCTAATTCTGCAAAACATCCCTTTACTGGAGGGCTCTCGAGACAAGGCGTTACGGCAAGGCTCTCGAGACAAGGCCGGCTCCATTATCACCGTGCCACTTGGTGACTGCCTCAGGCGGTATTACCCCGAGGCTGATATCGTATCACTTGCTGAAAATAGACGACGCGACCTTGCCACAGCAGATACACTCATTAAGAAAGCAGCAAAAGAGTATCCTCAGATTGCAAAAATATGGCGCGGGTACCTGTGCGACGCATACGAACTCTTTTTAAGTTCTGGCATCACTATTCTTGCCGCGCGCGAGACCGCATATGAGCTTATAGAAACAGTTCGAGAACTACAAACTACGTGCAAAACCACCTTAAATCGGTTCCTGAGCAAACTCAAAAGTATTACTGAGCAGCAAAAAAAAACGTATGCCAGCGCAGTGGCAGACAAATTAATGAGCGCTGCTCCCCCATTTACAATGGCTGAAAATCATCAGCTTATCACGCTGATTCCACAATGGACTGCCCAGTCTCCCGATCTAAAAAAAGCACTCGATGCACTGAGCAAAACTGCTGAGCAAAAAACAAAAGCCGGTCTTGAACTGATTGCAACGCTCACCGCAGAAATTCCAGACATTCACGATGCACCAGAAATTACACAATTAAAAACTGAGCTTGGTCGGTTGCACCGTGTGTTTGCAGCAGCAAATAAAAAGGCATATAACCACGCAGCGCTATGCGCCGCACTGGTTCCTCCGGCACGGCGCAGCACTCGCACAAACGCAATACCGACAGCAGCCAGCGTCCGCACGCAAGTCGCTGCCGAAGACGACAACGATAGCAGTGAAACGGAGCTCCCTTCAGAAAGTAGTTTCGTTGTGCCTGATGAAGAAGACGATGCTCTGAGTGGTGATGAAAATCCTGAGAGTGGTCCCGGCGAAGGCTCCAGCGATGGGCCTCCAGTCCCTCGTAAAGATGTCGTGTGGTCAAGTGGCCCAATACTTGATGGCGGCGCAACCATTGACCGCACACTAGAAAAACAACTGAGAGCACAAGTTGCCACCCCCGGCGAAGGTGGTGATCAATGCCCAATTTGTCTTAACACTTTTGAGCCTGGAGAAAATGTATGGGTGTGTACCGGATGTAGAAAAGTGTTCGGCCATGACGGAAAAAAAGTTTGTTATCCCAAAATACCTGAATCCTGCCCTCTTTGTAGAAGGAATACTTCATTTCTTGCTCGCTGGAAAATACCCTCAGCGCCCGCGCTCAGTCGTACGGGAGTATATTCACTCAAAGAAACACACAATGGTGCAACATCCGTAAGCTTAAAAGATTCTAATGACACGCCAATCCAAGATGCACAAGCGCTGTACTATTCACATCGACTCAAAAAATATAAAGTTGTTCGAGCCGATGCTTCAGACCGCACCTATCTTGAAGATACCTCCGGGCGACAAAAAAACGCCCAAACACTCGAGTTGTTTTTCACTAGCAATACCATGACGCTGCAAGCGACTGATGGAGAATCACTTATTTAGACCAACGAGCCTTACACCGGCGTTGCGAGCCTTACACTCGTCATTGCGAGCGTAGCGAAGCAACCAAACCTCTATAACACTGGACTGCTTCGTACCTCGCAGAGACGGAATTGCATACTTTTGCCATTCACAAACACTCTGATTGTCACTGCGAGCCCTTCCCTCGTCATTGCGAGCCCTCCCCTGAGTCATTGCGAGCCCTTCCCTCGTCATTGCGAGCGTAGCGAAGCAATCCAGCCCTTTACCCTCCGGCGTTACGAGCACAGCGAAGCAACTAAACCTCTATAGCACTGGACTGCTTCGTACCTCGCAGAGACGAAAGTTTCATACGTCATTGCTGCCGGTGAGCCATAGCTTTGGCGACGGCTCAAAGAGCGCAGCGACGAAGCAATCCAGATCTATACTTAATACACTTTAAAATACATTTACCTCATCAAACAAATCACGCCATGATGAATTCATTGATTCAATTAAAGCGAGCTTGCTCATTCTCGATCCACCTTTAATAGCTTTTTCGCGGATAATTGCTTGTTTAATACTGGCATGAACCTCGTAAAATACTAATGCATTACAGTGGTAACGTGCAGTAAAACTTTTTTTATTTAACTTCATCTTGTGTATCAATACTCGCTGCGCAAGATTTGCGGTAACCCCAGTATATAGAGTTCCGTTCTGGTAATTAGCCATAATATATACCGCAATAATTTTTCTCATATTACATCTCCTTAACATATAATTATATGCAACGGGAAATGATGAACTGCCACGATTCTATTATCAGATTTTTTTATAATACTACTCAATACTTCACTCAATAAGCAGCTGAGTAATTGCATAGACACCGGCTAATAGACTGGATTGCTTCGTCGCTTCACTCCTCGCAATGACGACACACACGCTTCGCGCCTTGAGCCGTCGCTAAGGTTATTGCCCACCGACAGCAATGACGACACACCCTGCGCTGCTGCACGCAACCCTCCCCTATGTCACTACGAGCTACTCACCCGTCATTGCGAGCCCTTCCCTCGTCATTGCGAGCCCTTCCCTCGTCATTGCGAGCCCTTCACCCGTCATTGCGAGCGCAGCGAAGCAATCCAGCATTTCACCCGTCACTGCGAGCATTTCACCCATCATTACGAGCACAGCGAAGCAACAAACCTCTAGAGCACTGGACTGCTTCGTACCTCGCAGAGACGTATAAGAACGATTGCATACTTTGGCCATTTACAAACACTCTGATTGTCGTTGCGAACCACTCCCTCGTCACTGCGAGCCTTTCTCTCGTCATTGCGAGCGTAGCGAAGCAACCAAACCATTGCGCCTTGCACCACCACTCCTTTAACCTAGCGCAGTAGTGCAACTACCGCTTACAACAAGGACATACCTTATGTACCACATACTCGCTTTTACTCTACTCGCCCTCGCTGCCGGTCTCACACAAACCGTCCAGTGCTATATGCAGCAACCAACCATGCTCGGCAGACTCCGCAGCGAATTCTCACAAGAAGAAAAAGAAGACTTTCTCAAAAATCAATCGACTAAACTGGCAGACCTTGACCGCGATGCAGATGAATTTAACCGATGGGTCGAGCGAGAAGGACTGCTGACCTACTACAAACGTGTTCTTGACATGTATAACGACAATCAAAAAATTGAAAAAGAATATACTGAGTATATGCTCGCTGCGTCCAAAGCACCGGCGTCAAAAACCGCTGCACTCACCCCGCCTGCCGGATATCGCCTTCCACAGCACCGACACACATTTGCTCCACTCAGTGAAGTATTGGATAAACTCGATAAAATTAATGATACGCTCAGCTCAGATTTTTTTCATGGCCCAAACATTCCCGGAATCACCAGTAAAAAAATTGATGAGCTCCGCGATCGAGTGAAAGAATATGAATCAAAATATTTGCGCCCAAGCGACCGGGATGTCCGTGAATTTGCCGCGCCGCCTGATATGGTAGCAAAAGTAGAAAACATCAAAAACACCCTTGAGTCAACAGAAAACGCACTTGAAAATGTGCGCACCGGATTAATGAATTATCTTGTAGAGATGGGGATATCAGATGCAGAAAATTCAGGGCTGCGCGAGCATCCCAATGATATGAAAGATATGGCAGAAGCTGTCGAAGAGCACCTGCAACAACTTGCCAATTTGCCGGTCGCACAAGAACTGAAAAAAACTATGTATGCACGGTATTCAAGCACCCCAAATCTCAATCAAAATCCATTCCTTATGCCGCTGACTCCGACGACAACATTTTTGGGCGCTACGCTGGATACCCTTCCCCAAACAGTTGCAGAACACACCGCTGCGCTGATGGCTGAAAACCAATTTATTAGAGATAAGGCCGTTCCAAAGCGTGATGTCATTGATGCTGCTACGCCAACAGAGCCAACCATTTATTTTATTGAAACGTTTATCCCTCCCGATATCACTTCAATGATGCAAAACAGTAATGTGCATGAATATATGTTTAAAGGATATCTTGGGTATTGGCTCCAGCAAATTATTAACCAAGTATTTGAACTCAGATTATCAGGCGCCACCATACTCACTGCGCGCCTGACGTTTAAAAAACTTGCTGAAGCTGCGCGCACACAAATGCTGGCGCCCCTACTCATTAATTTCCCT
>JBIKTS010000112.1:0-2655 GCA_044347985.1 Candidatus Babeliales bacterium | reverse complement strand
AAAGAAGTTGCTCCAGCTAAAGCAACTGTAGCAGCAATTCCAGCTAATGAATTGAGCGACGAAGAGTTACTGACTCTCCTCGAAGCAGAGGCCGATGCCTTGGAAGATGAAACCGAGGAAGAAGAAAGCGAAGAGCTTGATGCCCTTGCCGATCTTGATGAAGCAGACGTTGAAGAAATGGAAGAAATGTTCAAAAACATGACTCCAGAACAAATCAAACAAGTTGAGCAAGAAGCAATGGCTGAACTCGCCCGTCTGATCGCCATGGAACAAGAAAAGAACGGTGAAACAGCTGCTATGGAAGAAGACGCATTCCAAGGTTCATTTGACTTAGAACACATGACTCCAGAAGAAAAAGAGCAACTGCTCGCATGGCAAACAGCGGCACAAGAATGGGCAACAGACCAACTTCGTCTTGCGCAAGAAGAAAGCGCAGAACTCGGTCTCAAACCAGTATTATTTGCTGACAACAGCGCAGATCTTGCTGCTGGCCAAGATGCAATTCTTGAAAAAGACATCACAGTGCTCCGTAGCGCGATCGCAGACGGCCGCGACGTTGTAATCAATGGGCATGCAGAAGACGATGCACAAGATCCAGTTGGATTGTCACTTGAACGAGCAGAAACAATCAAAAATATTTTAGTTGCAGCAGGTCTTGATGCTGAGCACCTTCATGCAACAGGATATGGCAGCGCGTTGGCGGTTGCACCACAAGCTGACTTCCTCGTTTGCTAATTTCAACAGACGTTACGACCATACACCTCAAAAAGGGCTCGGAATATTCCGAGCCCTTTTTGAGTATCACAAACTCACCATATCTCATAATGGATGCACTGCAACTACACTCTTAAATGCACCAGAAAGAACATCCATCAATACTGCATGCACTTCACTATATCGTTCTGACTTACACAAAATGTGGCGGTAGTGTACATGCTGAATCTTACTCACCAATGGTTTTGCCGGCCCAAGCAATACAATCTCAGGAGCCACACTGTCGCGCACCAATTGTTTAATCTGCTCCGCATCAGCAATCACCTGATCTTCTTGTGCATGCGATATCTCAATAGTAATCAAGCGCGTAAAAGGTGGATATCCAAAATCACGGCGCGCCGCAAGCTCTTGCGTGCAAAACTGAGGGTATTTCAATTCATCGATATATGAAAACAGTGGATGATTCTCAAAACTTTGAACGATAACAAGACCGTCATGAGTTGCACGCCCTGCCCGACCTGCAACCTGAATCATTTGCTGCAAAGCAACTTCATGTGCATCATACGAAGGGAAATTAACGCTGCTATCTGCCCAGACAATACCCACCAAAGTTACGCGTGGGAAATGAAACCCTTTGGTAATAATTTGCGTGCCTACTAAAATATCTATATCACCCCGCTCAAACTGGCTTATCGTCTCTTTCCATAATTTTTTCTTACGACTCACATCGGCATCGGCTCGCGCAATGCGCGCCTGCGGCAAAAGTTCTGAAAGAATAGCCACAAGCTGCTGGGTCCCAATTCCTTTTGACTTACTTCGATCAGTTTTAGCATCACAAGACGTACAACGACCCGGAACTGGCATACGAAAATCACAATAATGGCACGAAAGCATACGTTCATAGCCACCCGCATGCTCATCGTGATGAACTGACAATGAAACAGCACAGCGACTACATTCAAAGATAAAACCACATTCTACACATTGCAGAAAAAAACCATATCCACGACGATTTAAGTAGACAATAGCCTGCTTGCCTTGAAAGATGCGATCCGCAAGTGCCGTCAAAAGCTCTTGTGATATCCAAAAATGTGGCCGTTTTTTTTGTGCACTTAAAAGCACATGCTGTACCACAGGAAATGCACCTGAAAAGCGCTGCGTCAAAAAGCAGCGTCGCCACCCATTCTGCTCAGCATGATACAGTGTCGCAACACTAGGTGTCGCTGAACCAAGTACGATAGGGATACAATACTGTCGAGCGCGCAGCAACGCAGCATGTTTACTATTAATCCGAGGGTGCTGCTTTTCCTCGTATCCACCATCATGCTCTTCATCAATAATAATAAGTCCCAAATTTGAAAGCGGTAACAAAATAGGCTGATGCACTCCCACCACCAGAACTGGATGCCCAAGTATAGCCGCTTGCCATACCGCTTGCCGCTCTTGAGGAGTTGAACTACTGTGCCACCCGCCAACAAGTATGGCATCTCGCAAACTTTCCTGGAAAATCTGCTGCATCTGACGAGCAAGACCTACTTCAGGACATAAAAAAATAACCGATTTCCCTCGCATAGCAAGATCAACAATTAATGCTTTATATACTTCAGTTTTGCCTGAACCTGTAACCCCTTGCAGTAATGTTGGCTTATAGACCCCAGCATGACTATCACTAAGAACATCTGTCACTACTTGCTGCTGCTCAACAGTTAATTTTGGTTGATTCTGAATTGTGATTGCTTTATCACATATCCCCTCAACAAGCTGCTTATCAGCTGCAATCACAAATGACCGCAGTCGCTCTATCAACGTTAATGATTGCGTAAAATAAATAGAAGAAAGCCGCTCGAGAAATGATTTATATGATGGATCAGCAGGAAGCGCATATACCGATAAAATAGTACGAACTGCATACGAGGCCACAGGAGCAGAATTCAAAATTTC
>JBIKTS010000021.1:0-9967 GCA_044347985.1 Candidatus Babeliales bacterium | reverse complement strand
ATGCGCTTAATGGGGCAGATAACCACTTTGAAGTGCTTGCAGGCAATAAATAAGTCCCAACAGCTCCACCAACAGACGCGCTCAGTCCCGCAAATTCAGCTGTTCGACGATTTTTACGCACAACAGCCCATTCAGCAACCTGCATTCTTTTTTTAAATTCAACAGAATGAAGAACCGAAAATAACATATCAGCATGCTTAATAAATGTTCGATACATTGCAGCCCGCTTTGCAGCACGCTTCCAATGAGGGACCGTCCAAGCAAATGAAGCAGCGCCAGCAAGCACTGATATTCCTTGTGCTCCATTCATTTGAGCTTTTTTGATAGTCAAAGGGGCTAGATAGTTAAATCGATCTTGCTCATCTTGCAATTGCGCCCATGCCTGCTGATGCCTCGGTTCAGCAAGAACTAGACCATGGGCCTGCCTTAACACACTAGGAGAAACTACCCAACCATCACGGCCCAAAGCACCCCCCATTACAGCTACTGGAATTGCTTGCAATTTCCAGATCATTTCATTCGCTTTTAAAATCTTTTCCGCTTTTATTAATTTTTGCTTAAACAGTTTGGCGGTTGGCTGTACCAAAGCATCAGCAAAGACAATTCGTTCTGCCGAGCACAACGCAGAATCAAACTTCAAAAATGTAAACGCTTTTTCCGTTATTTCCAAATTTTGAACTAAATTCATTTCAGCTCTTTGCCTAGCAGTAGTTAATATCACAGTATTAATATCAGCACTTATAAGCATTCCTGCTACACCAAAACTCAAGCAGGAGAAAACTATAATTCGTATATTCATATGTATCCTTTTTATTTTGAGGCAGCACTTTATTGTATTATTGGTATAACGTAATCGGCATGTTTTTAAAAATAGTTATTAAAATGGTTAAGGGAAATTTCGGTAAAACCCAAACTTCCCTTAACCATTTTTGATTCGTTTCTAACGCCCCGAATACAACGAAACCGGTGATTCACTATCACCTGCACCCTGTATATCTGATCGTGGCCGCGGATCTATTTGCAGCGATTCCATCTTACGATATAGCGTACTTCTGCCAATTCCTAAGACACGTGCCGTATGAAAGTAATTGTATGACTGCTCTTCCAAAACGATTTCGATTAAGCTTTTTTCAACTTGGCTAATCAACAAGGGATAAATATTACCCGATTCAAATTGCCCGATACTGCGCACCATGCGACGAACAGTACTCTTAAAAAAATCAGTCATTGGCTGTTTAGACATTCCACTCATACTCTCTCCAATATCTCTGGCCATAGCTGATAACGGTATAAACGCTATGTAGTATCTAGAGGGTAATTTTCTAACACAGGAAAGGGAGAAAAACAACACCAGAGCACCTATACAAGGCGCATCATCACTTCATGCATTGAAAAAAAAGAGCCCTGCTTAACCCGCGTATCAAATAATGCAATAATGTCATACCGATTTTTAAGCTCTGAAAGCGAACTTTTCTGCCAGCCCGATTGCACAAAAGAAGGAGGAAGGCGATACCCCATACTCCGCGCACGTGTTTGCTGCCCTCGCTGCATATACCAACACACCCAATACGCGCGCCAACACTGCTCAGCCCAAAACGTAATCCAAAACATATCACTATACTGTGGCGCAGTAGAAGACCATTTTTCAAAAAAAACTGGCCAATCGTTTTTAAAAAAAAGCTCAGCAAGCTGCTGCAAAGAAACCTCATCTGGCAATAATGTCCGTAAAAAATCAATTGCTCCCTCATAGCGCCTCACTGGCGCATAGCCTGCGTGCATCAGCAGCTGCACAACAACATCCAAGGTAACCGTGCTGCGAGCAGGAATTACGTGAAACGCTTCAAGTACGGCGTTACTTCGCTGCATACCCAAAAACTCTGCACAGACCGCAATCTCCACTCCACGAATAGCTGCCGGCACAATAAACCGCCGACACCCTGCATACTCACTGCCCTGCTCAGGAGCAATAATACTCCAGACTGTATGCGGCCCTGTATACTGCTTCAAAAATTGAATTGCTTGCTGCCGAAGCTTACTCTGCTTGGGCGTCGCTGGAGGAATAGGGCACCAATACACCCGCATCGCCCCTAAAAAAGATTGCGAAAGCTCTGCTGTCCAAGATGCAAACTCAAACTGATTTACAGGAAAAGAAAGCATACTGCAGCCATATTGCAGTCGCACATAATACCAAAATACTGCACTTTGCTCAGGCTCAGAAATAATCAATGAAAATCCAGGCACCTGCCACTGGGCCTGTATTTCTTGTAACGCATTATGCCATTCCATAGAGTGCTCCTTGTAGCGAGACTGCTAAATCACCGCGCTGCGCTGGCAATGGTGTACATGCCCACAGCTTATTAATTATACACAGGCAAGGCGCGCATATTATGGATACTAACCCCAAAAACGTATTTCCACAGTCAACGGTAAGCAAATTCATCACAATACCTCCTCATAATGGAATCCCATATCATGACACCTGCTTTACAACGACAATAAATCAACCGCCGCTCTGCAACACCACTCTTTTAATGTAACCAAAGCATCCCAAGACAAGGGTCCTTTTTCACTCGTACCCTGCAATTCTACCACATCTCCTTGGTCCGTACACACAAATAAGACATCCGCCGTTGCGCGTGAATCCTCATCTTGATTTAAATCAATACAGCATATCCCATCAACCACTCCAGCTGACATTGCAGCAATAGGTACTGTAGATACTGCCGCAGAAATAATACCTTGCTGCTGCCATCGCGCAATTGCCCGCACAAGTGCAATACTTGCCGCAGTAATACAAGCTGCCCGCGTGCCTCCATCCGCTTGCAATACATCACAATCAACCATAATAGTGCGCTCACCCAGTGCCGCTACTGAAGTAACACTGCGTAAACAGCGCCCAATCAGTCGAGATATTTCCACACTGCGCCCATGCTTTTTCATCACCTCAGCTTCACGCTGCGTGCGAATACGAGTCGCGGTAGGAAGCATTGCATATTCCGCAGTGAGCCACCCAATTCCTTTTTTGCGCATAAATGGGGGTACCCCTTTTTGCAAAGTCACCGAAACCTGAACCCGCGTATTGCCCATACTTAAAAGCACCGAACAATCTGCATACCCAAACTGATCATATTGCAATGAAACAGGCCGCACCTGCTCAGAGGTACGGCCATCATTTCTTGTATGAATAAGAATGTTTGTATCTGTCATTCTCAATCATCTACTTATTTTTCATGCGGCGCCAATTCAGGAGCAAACAACTTAATGCGCCCTGTCTCTGGATCCGATGAAACTACTTTTACACGCAATACATCATTAACCTGATACTGCTGCGTCAAAGTTTTTTGTTTATCTTTTGCAATACTTGATACATGCAACAAACCATCTTTACCAGGAACCAACTCAATAAAGAGTCCAAACTCAGCAAATCGTTTAATCACACCATTAAATATTGCGCCATCCTGAATATCACCAACAAGTACGCGGATCCATTGCTCAGCACGTTTTGCAGCAGAAGAATCTTTTGCATAAATACGTACAGAACCATCATCTGCGATATCAATCTGTGTATCAGTTTGAGCAATAATCTCTTTAATCACTTTACCAGATGGTCCAATAACCACACCGATTTTATCAACTGGAATATTAAGCTGAGTAACTTTTGGCGCGCGATCAGAAATCTGAGCACGAGGAGCACTTAAAGTCTTACGCATCTCGCTTAAAATGAATTCACGTGCACGTTTTGCACGCACCAAAGCGGTATGAAGCAATTCACGAGAAAGACCTTTTTTAGCTTTAATATCCATTTGGATTGCGCGAATGCCTTTGTCAGAACCGGTCACTTTAAAATCCATCAAACCAAGCGCATCTTCTGAACCAAGCAAGTCAGTGAGGACATGGTAATTATCAGATGAATCTTTAATCAGACCCATTGCAATACCTGCAATCATTTCTTGCAATGGCACCCCAGCATCCATCAACGCAAGTGTCGTTGCACAGACGGTCGCCATTGACGATGAACCGTTACATTCCAAAATATCTACCACCGCTCTGATGGTATACGGAAAGTCAGTTTGCCCAGGAATAACTTTGATAAAAGAATTTTCTGCCAAATATCCGTGTCCAACTTCACGACGGCCAACGCTGCGAACCGGACGTGCTTCACCAACAGAAAATGGAGGAAAGTTATAATGCAACATGAATGAGCGCTCTTGCACGCCCTCAATCAATTTTTCTACTTTTTGCGCATCTTGCGCTGTTCCAAGAGTCACACAAGCAAGTGCTTGCGTTTGACCGCGCTGAAACAAAGAAGAACCATGCACCTGAGGAAGTAAGCCAACCTCTGAGCTAATCGCCCGGACATCATCCATACCACGACCATCAAAACGATTGCCTTTCGCAATAATAATATCAGGTAGCTGCTCTTTGATTGCGACATCAAACATAAAGTTAAGCACTGATTGTGGAATCTTATCTTGCTCGACAAGTGGAGCAAACGCAGCATGAAATTGCTCTTTTTTACTTCTAATATGAGCAGCTTGCTCTTGCTTGCTTGCACCAAACAACGCAGCAGGAACTTGCTCTTGAGCAACCCAAGCACTTACCTTGTCTTGATACTCATGCCACTGATATGAACGATCAACAACCATTTTTGGTTTGCCGCTCTCAGCAACAATCTCATCTTGCCACACGATTTGTTTCTTAATTTCTTCATGCGCAGCCAAGAAAATATCAACCATCTCAGCTTCACTGAGCAATTCACAGTTACCTTCAACCATGCAAATACCATCACGGGTACCTGCAATCAAAATGTGAACATCTGATGTCGCATCTGTCTCAAGACCAGTATTAAATACCAACGCACCATTGACGCGTCCAACAAGCACTGCACCGACAGGCCCCAAAAATGGCATCTGCGATAAGCTCATTGCAATCGATGACGCAATAATCGACATTACTGCAAGAGGGAAATTTCCATCAGCCGAATAGACTGACACCATCAACTGTACTTCATTAAAAAAATCAGCCGGAAATAATGGGCGCACAGTACGGTCAATGACGCGAGAGGTTAATACCTCTGTATCGCTCAAGCGACCTTCTCGCTTAATGTACCCACCAGGAATTCGCCCAGCTGCAGAAGTCTTTTCACGATATTCAACCGTCAATGGAAGAAATCCCATAAAGTCACGTTCTTCTCTGCTCATCACCGATGTAGCAAGCACAACGTTATCGCCAGATTTCAGCCATGCAGATCCGTCAGCTTGACCAGCAAATTTGCCAATCACAACTTCAAGGCCCCCTCCTGGGAATATAAAAGTTTTACTCATGTACAACCTTATTCATTATAAATTCTAATAACTGGAATTTTTGCGCATAATACTCTGTAAGACGCCAAAAACCCTCATCGGCAGCAAGGTATTACCTTAGCGTGCCTTGCGTGCTAAATATTTTGCAAATGCACGACGACGGCCAAGCAATAATGTGAGGCCACGGTGCGAATGCTTATCTTTAGGAAACGTTTTTAAATGCTCAGAAATTTGAGCGATGCGACGATCAATAAGCGCCATTTGAACTTGACATGACCCTGTGTCATGCTCAGAGATTGCAGCATTCTTAATAATCGCTTGTTTTTCTTGTTTGGTAATCATCATCTGTTTATACCTTACGTAACTACGGTTTGTTCTCTATGTTGTAACGTTTTGGTAGGCGCGAGCGGATTCGAACCGCTTACCTCTGCTACGTCAAAGCAGCGCTCTACCAAGTGAGCTACGCGCCTCCGTTTACTTTTTATACACGTTCAAGTGAAATCTCATCGAGACTCATCTCCAGTTGCTCTTCCTCTCGAGCTTGACGCTCAAGAGTTGATACATCTTCACCTAAATGGGCTAATCTAAACGAAGCCACTCCGGTACCAGCTGGAATTAACTTACCAATGATAACATTCTCTTTTAATCCATACAAGTAGTCGATTTTGCCTTCGATTGCCGCTTCGGCAAGAACCCGTGTTGTCTCTTGGAACGATGCCGCAGAAATAACACTGTCAGTACCAAGCGATGCTTTAGTTATACCCATCAAAATTGGACGAGCTGTTGCTGGCTTTTTGCCTTCAGCTTGAATGACTTCATTAACACGATAGAAATGAACACGATCAACACGATCACCAACGATAAAGTCTGTATCACCAGATTCAATAATACGTACTTTTTTAAGCATCTGACGAATAATCAATTCAATATGCTTGTCGTTAATAATAACACCTTGCAGCGCATAAATTTCTTGAATTTCTTTGACCAAGTATTTTTGCAACTCGTCAGCTCCAAGTACACGCAAAATATCATGAACGTTCATAATACCAGAGGTAATTGGATCACCAACCGACACCCGATCTCCATCTTCAACGTTCAAATGCTTTGCCCGCGGAACACTGTATTCAAAAATCTCACCTTCATCGGTCTGAACCGTCAGTTTACGATTACCACGGTACAATCCTTCAAATCGAATAATACCATTTGCTTCACTAATAATCGCAGTATCTTTAGGAATACGCGCTTCAAACAATTCTGCAACGCGTGGCAAACCACCGGTAATATCTTTAGTTCGCTGTTCTTCACGGTTTAATTTTGCAAGAACAGTACCTGGCATGATGCGCTCTCCATCTTCAACATACAAGTTTGCTTGTGTTGAAAGATAATATCGTGCAATTTCCACGCCATCATCACTGAGCAATGTTACGCATGGCTGACGCTTTTCATCCTTACGTTCCAAAATTACTTTACGAGATTTACCAGTTGTTTCATCAAATTTATCTTGATAGGTAATATTCTCAACCAGATCAGAGAACGCTACGATACCTGCTTTGTCAGACAGAATAACTTTACTGTTCGCATCCCATTCAGCAAGCTTCAAACCAGCAGTAACCGCTTGGTTATCAACCACCGAAAGCACAGATCCGTACTCAATACGATACGTATCAAGCTCACGTCCATCTTCGCTCAAAAGCACCATGCTTCCTTTACGCCCAACAACAATACGTTGATTGTCCGTACCAGTCACAATCTCGATGTTCTTGAACAAGATCTTACCGTTTGCAGATGCTTTATGCATATTTTGCTCAACAAGACCACTCGCCGTACCCCCGATGTGGAACGTTCTCATGGTCAACTGAGTACCCGGTTCACCGATAGATTGCGCAGCAATAATACCCACAGCCAAACCAATCTCAACTCGCCGAGTCGTTGATAAATCAAGTCCATAACATTCCACACATACGCCACGACGTGCATGACACATCAGTGTTGATCGAACGGGAACCTCTACAACTGCCGATGTCTTCAACCGTTTTGCAACTTCAGCATTCACCAGCTCACCTTGTGACAATACCTTGACGCCATTAATAGGATCAAACACATCACGTGCAACAACACGACCAAATACGCGCGCTTCAAGTGGTTCAAGAATATCTCCTGATTCACGCAAATCAGTCATAGTTACATAGCCAATAGATTGACAGTCACGTTCAGTAACAACCACATCTTGTGCTACATCAACTAAACGACGAGTCAAATATCCAGAGTCAGCTGTTTTAAGAGCTGTATCAGAAAGACCTTTACGCGCACCGTGAGTAGAAATAAAGTACTCAAACACGTTCAAGCCATCTTTAAAGTTAGCAAGAACGGGAGTTTCCATAATTTCCCCCGATGGTTTTGCCATCAAGCCCCGCATACCACCAAGCTGACGAATCTGTTGCTTCGAGCTTCGAGCACCAGAGTCAAGCATCAAGAATACTGGGTTAAAGTCAGAACGTACACGTCCCTCTTCGTTCATATACTCTCTGCGATCCTGATCCTGCAACGCGCCAATCATATGGTTTGCAACATCATCAGTTGCACGCGCCCAAGTTTGAATCACTTTGTTATGACGCTCACCATTAGTAATCGCACCATCCGCATACAGCTTCTCGATGCGCTCAACTTCTTTGTGCGCCTTAGTTACTAATTCTTTTTTCTCTTCAGGAATAATCAAATTATCAACAGATAATGAAAGCCCTGCTTGTGTTGCATTATAAAAGCCAAGTTTTTTAATCTTATCCAAGAATACAACAGTAGCTTCTTGCCCATACTTGCCATGCACACGAGAAACAAGTTTTACAATGTCTTTTTTCTTGAGAGCACGGTTACACCATTCAAACGGAGCACCAGCTGGCATTGTCTCATACACAAGAACACGACCAACCGTTGTTTCAATCATTTCGCCCGCATGTCGCAGATTAATAATCGCATGCACCGCAAGAACATTGCGTTGGTATGCAGCAATTACTTCACTAATACCAGCAAAATTCAAGCCTTGCCCTGGAACATTCTTACGCCCTTTGGTGATGTAATACAATCCAAGAACCATATCCTGTGCAGGAACCATGATTGGCTTTCCGTTTGCAGGAGACAAAATGTTTTTTGTCGACAACATTAACTGCGCAGCTTCCTGCTGAGCTTTCAAACTCAATGGAATGTGCACCGCCATTTGGTCACCGTCAAAGTCTGCGTTAAATGCAGAACACACAAGCGGATGAATCTTAATAGCTTTACCTTCTACCAAGATTGGATAAAACGCCTGAATACCAAGACGGTGCAATGTTGGAGCACGGTTTAAAAGTACTGGACGATTTTTTACTACCGCTTCAAGTGCTTCCCATACCTCAGGCACCATGTCTTCAACCATTTTTTTAGTCACCCGCAAATTCGGCGCTAATTCACGACGCTGGAGTTCAACGTAGACATATGGTTTAAATAACTCAAGAGCCATCAATTTTGGCAATCCACACTTATCCAATTGAAGTTCTGGATCAACCACAATGACAGAACGACCTGAGTAGTCAACACGCTTACCAAGCAAGTTTTGACGGAATCGACCTTGTTTACCACGCAGCATTTCGCTTAATGATTTTAAAGGACGTTTATTTTGTCCGCGCACAGGCTGACCACGACGACCGTTATCAATTAACGCGTCAACCGATTCTTGCAACATACGTTTTTCGTTCTTGACAATAACATCAGGTGCATCAAGTTCAATCAATCGACGCAGACGAATGTTACGGTTCAATACACGGCGGTACAAATCATTCAAATCAGAACTTGCAAAGCGACCACCTTCAAGCGGCACCAATGGACGCAAATCTGGTGGAATGACTGGCAGAACTTGCATCACAATCCATGATGCATTCACGCCTGCTTTGTGCATACGAGATAACACTTTAAATCGTTTGCCCAATTTATGACGCACAGCGATTGAAGTGGTTTGCTCAAGTTCTTGCTCAAGCTTACGCATTTCAAATTCAAGATCTAATTTAACCAACAATTCCTTGATTGCTTCAGCACCCATATCTGCTTTAAACATCACGTCATCAGGATTTGCACGCACATAATCGTCGTACTCCATACTGGTGAGCAGTGTTTTAAACGGATATGGTGAGTTACCTTGATGCAATACAATGTAGCTATCAAAATAAGTCACACGCTCAAGATCACGCACTGTCATATTCAAAATCATACTCAAATGACTTGGGATCCCTTTTAAGAACCAAATATGACATACCGGCGACACCAAGTTAATGTGTCCCATACGTTCACGGCGAACGCGCGCTTGAATTACTTCAACACCACACTTTTCACACGTAACACCACGGTGCTTCATTCTCTTGTATTTGCCGCAGTTACATTCCCAGTCTTTTTGTGGACCAAAAATACGAGCACAGAACAAGCCATCTCGCTCTGGTTTGAGCGTTCGATAGTTGATTGTTTCAATCTTTTTCACTTCACCATACGACAAAGCGCTTACACGCTCTGGCGATGCAATACTAATACGAAGTGCGTTAAAATGAGCCGTATTAACGTACTCTTTAAAACGTTCGAAAATTTTGTTATTCACCAACTTGCTCCTTATTCGTCCTGAACAATTCAACCGCTAAACCAAGGCT
>JBIKTS010000018.1:0-10137 GCA_044347985.1 Candidatus Babeliales bacterium | reverse complement strand
GGCTCTGCAATTCTTTTACCAATACGTTAAATGACTCTGGAATACCAGGTTCTGGTACTTCATCACCACGAACAATAGATTCATACGCTTTAACGCGACCATTCACATCGTCAGATTTGAGCGTCAACATTTCTTGCAAGGTGTATGAAGCGCCGTGTGCATATAATGCCCACACTTCCATTTCCCCAAGACGCTGACCCCCGAACTGCGCTTTACCACCCAGCGGCTGCTGAGTAATCAATGAGTATGGTCCAACAGAACGCGCATGCAATTTATCATCAGCCAAGTGGTTCAGTTTCATCATATAAATACAACCAACTGTCACTTTTTGCTCAAACTGATCGCCACTGAGTCCATCAAACAACTGATACGTTCCATCAGCTGACAATCCATTTTGTGCAAGTAATGGAGAAATCTGTGTGTGATAATCTGCACCATCAAACACTGGTGTCTCATACGCCATACCACGGCGCGCAATAGTATGCGCAAGCGCTTCTACTGCTTCTTTGCCACCTGTTTCTTCCAGCTCTGCAACTGTTTGTTTGTCATACAATTGAACCAATCGATTTTTGATTTCTGTGTATGCCATGCTATTTACCTGCGCAGCAAACTGAGAACCAATTTTCTTTCCCGCCATACCAAGCAATGTTTCAAGCAGCTGACCAACGTTCATACGACCTGGTACACCAAGTGGATTTAAAACTAAATCAACCGGAGTTCCATCAGCCATGTACGGCATGTCCTCAGTATTTACAATGCGAGAAACAATACCTTTGTTCCCGTGACGTCCCGCCATTTTGTCACCAACTGACAAATGACGTTTCATCGCAACGTATACACGCACCATCTTAATAACACCAGATGGCAAATCATCACCTTTACGTAATTTTGCAATACGTTCTTCTTTCAAAGCTGCAATAACTTGCTCTTGGCTTTGTAAAACTTCTTCATACCGAGAAATACGCTCTGTCACTTCCTTACTTGCCACTTTAATAGCAAGCAATTCAGGCATAGTCATTGCTGCAAGTTGAGCCGTAGCATATTTCTTTGGATCAACTTGAGTAAGTAACCGTTCAATTTTTGTACGAATTGCATCATGCAAAATACGTAATTGATGTCCGTAATTTTCTTCAATTTTTGCCGTTTCTTTGGCCACAATTTCTTTATAACGCTTATCCTTACGAATACCGCTACGAGAGAAGATTTTTACATCAACAACTGTTGCTTCAATCCCAGGTGGGACTCTCAATGAAGTGTCACGCACTTCACGGGACTTCTCACCAAAAATAGCCCGCAGTAATTTCTCTTCCGGAGATACTTGTACGTCACCCTTGAGTGTTACTTTCCCTACCAAAATATCGCCAGGTTTTACACGACTTCCTACGTATACGATACCGTCATCATCAAGCGCTTCAAGTTCTTTTTCGCTGACGTTAGGAATATCTTTTGTAATTTCTTCAGCACCAAGCTTTGTATCACGAGCTTCAACCACAAATTCTTCGATGTGTACAGAAGTAAACACGTCGTCAATAACGAGCCGCTTACTTGCTACAATCGCGTCTTCAAAGTTGTAACCATGCCATGGCATAAACGCCATAAGAACGTTTGATCCAAGAGCGAGTTCGCCTCGATCAGTTGCTGCGCCGTTTGTTAAAACATCGCCAAAACTTACCCGTTGTCCAACCATAACAATTGGAGTTTGATGAACCCATGTATTATGACTTGATCGTCCAAACTTCTTCAATTCATAAATATCAACAGGACGCGCAAACCATCGCTCATCACCGCCAACTTCATCGAGTCGAATAACAATTTTATCTGACGATACATACTCAACAACACCAGCATTACGTGCAGTTAACACAACACCTTGTGATACACCAATATCTTGTTCCATACCGGTACCAATCAGTGGCGGTTCACAACGCACTAATGGCACTGCTTGTCGCTGCATGTTAGAACCCATCAATGCCCGGTTCGCGTCGTCGTGTTCCAAAAATGGAATCAACGCCGTTGCAACAGACACCATCTGACGGGGTGATGCGTCAACATAATGAACATCAGAAGCATCAACCGTGATAATATCACCATCACAACGCACTTGCACTTTATCCAATGCAATTTTACCTTGTTTATTTAATGGAGTTACTGCCTGCGCAATGTTTTTTCCGTTTTCTTGGAATGCATCCAAAAACACTACTTCATCTTGCACAACACCGTCAACAACAGGACGGTACGTTGTTTCAATAAAGCCAAGCTCATTTACTCGCGCATATGTCGAAAGAGATGAAATCAAACCAACGTTCTGACCTTCAGGTGTCTCAATAGGACAAATACGTCCATAGTGAGATGCGTGTACGTCACGCACTTCAAACGTTGCACGCTCACGCGTTACGCCACCAGGTCCAAGAGCAGAAATACGTCGCTTATGCGCCATTTCAGCAAGCGGATTTGTTTGATCCATAAATTGAGACAACTGTCCGGTACCAAAAAATTCACGCATAACCGCCGCAAGTGGTTTTACATTCAAGAAATCGTACGGCATCAATGCAGCCGCATTCTCTTGTAATCTAAACCGCTCACGAACAATTTTTTCAATACGTGCAAATCCTGTATACAACTGATTTTCCATCAATTCACCAACAAGGCGCACACAACGGTTCCCTAAATGATCAATATCATCAAGCTCACCTTCACCGCATTCACGCAAACGCACTAAATACTTAATGGTTGCAATAATATCTTCTTTAGTCAGATGTGTAATAGTGTTATCAAGTTTCAAACTTAACTTACGATTAGTACGCAAACGACCAACCAATGTCATATCATAGAAACGTGGATTGAAGAAAATATTTTTAATATATTCTTCCATAATCTGAACGGTTGGAATATCACCAGGACGCAAACGATAATATACTTCACGCAATGCGTCAGCATAATTATTTACTTTGTCTGCACCCAGAGTCAAAGCCATAAACGGTGGTACAACATAGCCGCCTGAACGTACTAATTCAATTTCACCGACACCGCCTGACTCGATAATTGCATCAATTTCATCAGCGCCCAATGTTTTACCTTGCTCAACAAGAACTTCACCGGTAACAGAATCAATAATATCTTTTGCTACAACACGATTCAAAACAGTATTTGCACGTACCGCCAAACTCTTGACGCCAGCATCTTTTAATGCTTCCAAAATTTCTGGAGTAATGCGCTGCCCAACAGTAAATTTATCAGCAACACTGTCTGGCAATGCTCCCGCTTCAATACGCTGACCCAACAATGCTTTTGAAATACTGCGCTCAAACCCTTTTTTCTTTATTTTGACCACATCTGCTTCATAAAATAATGGCAAAATTTCTTCACGCGCAAATCCAATAGCTTGCAAAAATGTCGTCGCAAGAACTTTTTTCTTCTTATCAATACGCACATACAACAAATCATTGTTGTCAAATTCAAAATCAAGCCATGAACCACGTGACGGAATCAACCGTGCAACATGGTACGGATAGCCACGAAAATCTTTAATTTTTTTGCTGAGCGAAAATACTACACCAGGTGCACGATGAATTTGGCTTACCACAACCCGATCAACACCATTGATCAAGAATGTTCCTTGGTTGCCCAAACGAATTTGTCCATCAGCATCTTCATGCAAATCGATCATAACTGGCAAGTCACAGAAAAACACTTCCTGCTCTTTAATATCACGTACAATACGCTCGCCTGTTTCTTCCGCAATATCCCAAGTGGTCAATTGCATACGTACTTTTAATGGGAGCGAATATGTTTTACCACTGTAACGACATTCATCAACAGAATACGGCAATTTAATACTAACGCGAGATGAACACTTCTTACATAATTTGTAACGACGATCTCCCGCATCTTTTGGCAAACGGCCTTTACCTTCTTTTTTTGTTTTGACATCAACCCAACGATATCGGTTTTCGATACCAGTTAATGCGCCACAAACGCACGCCCATTCACCAATTTCATAGCTCACACATTCCAGTGCAATTCGATCATTATAATCAATCGGGAAAATATCACGCAAAACTTTTTCAAGTCCGATATATGCGCGCTCACTCGGCAGATAATCAAATTGAATAAAATCGTTGTATGATTTTGATTGCACCTCGATCAAATCAGGCAGACTTACTACCTGTCGAATCTTTCCAAAACTTTTTCTCAATAACGCCGTTGAATTCTGTTTACCAGACATACATGCGCTCCTATAATCCGTACACCAACGCTATGCTGACCACACGACCTTACAACATAGACACCACTATTCACCGCTAAGGATGGAAAAGAGCAGGTAGCACTTCACGTGTCAGTACTACCTGCTTTATTTATTTAAGTTAACGTTTCAAAATTATGAAAGTTCAACTTTAGCACCTGCTTCTTCAAGCACTTGCTTCATTTTCATTGCTTCTTCTTTTGGTGCTGATTCAGCAACAACAGCAGGAGCACCTTCTGCAAGATCCTTAGCTTCTTTCAAGCCAAGAGTTGTGCAGCTACGCAACGCTTTAATAACGTTGATTTTGTTATCACCAGCTGACTTCAAAGTAACTTTATATTCGTTCTTTTCAGCAGCAGCCGCAACAGTAGCACCTGCAGCAGGAGCAGCAGCTACCGCAACAGCAGGAGCAGCAGCTGAAACACCAAATTCTTCTTCAAGATCTTTGATGAGTTTTGCAAGTTCAATAACTGTTAATTTACCAATTTCTTTTATCATCTCTTTAGACATAATTGCCTCCCTAAATTC
The DNA here is from genome assembly GCA_044347985.1 of Candidatus Babeliales bacterium. Classification (GTDB taxonomy): domain Bacteria; phylum Babelota; class Babeliae; order Babelales; family JAUPTZ01; genus JAUPTZ01. The sequence goes on along the minus strand of JBIKTS010000018.1, from coordinate 5,366 downwards.
CAATCAACTACGCAGTTTGCTCTTTTACTTCAGCAATACGCTGCAATACATACAGTAATCTCACAATCAACAAATTGAGCAATCGAACAAATTGCGCAATCGGTGCTTGTATTGTACCCAACAGGTGTCCAATCAACACTTCACGAGAAGGAAGCGAAGCAAAGTAAACCATTTGCTCCGTAGACAAAACTTGTGCCTCATAAAAGCCAGACATAACTTTTATGGTCTCGTTAGTTTTCGCAAATTCAAGCAAATCTTTTGCAACGCCACCAACATCTTTAGTGTTTGCAATAACCAAACCAACTTGCTCTCTGAGCATCTGAGCAAAATCGGTTCCGCCTGGCATCGTCGAAACAGCAAGCTTAAGCAAACGAGCTTTTGCTACACGAAACGACGAATCATTAGTACGCAACTTCTTACGAAGCGCGTGTAATGTTTTTACCTGAGACCCTTGATAGTTTACGAGAAACGCTGCTGACGCGCCTTGTAGCTGCTGGGCTACTTCGTTAACAAGAAGCTCTTTTTGACTTCTGTTCATAGCTCAACTCCTTATACAATCCCATCAACTGCTACCAATACCCCAATACCCATCGTCGAAGAAACAGAAATCTTACGAATATACTGTCCTCGCGCTGATACTGGCTTGCTTGCGACTACTGCGCGCATCAACGCAGTAAAATTTTCAGCGAGTTTATCAACACCAAACGATACACGACCTACTGGTGCATGCAATACGCCGGTTTTATCATTTTTATAACTCACACGGCCTTTTTTAAGTTCAGCCACTACTTCTTTTACATCAAAAGTAACGGTTCCTACCTTTTTATTAGGCAATAATCCACGAGGCCCCAAAACCCGCGCAACTTTACCCACAACACCCATCATATCAGGTGTTGCAACTGCTGCGTCAAATTCAAGCCAACCACCAAGGATCTTTTCAACTAAATCATCAGCGCCTACTACATCTGCACCAGCAGCACGAGCTTCATCTTCGTACTCACCTTTTGCAAACACAATAACACGAACTTTCTTACCAAGACCATGCGGAAGCACTACTGCGCCACGAACGTTTTGTTCACCTTTAGCAGCATCAATACCAAGAACGATATCAATATCTACCGATTCATCAAATTTTGCATGCGCCGTATCAAGTACTGCTTTGAGCGCAGCTTTAATAACAACCGGCTCGGTAAAAGTAACCTTTTCACGGGCCAATTTATGTTTTTTACCAACATTAGCCATTGTTCACCTGCTCAACTATAAGTCCCATACTGCGCGCAGTACCTGCGATGATTAAACACGCCGCTTCAAGCGTATGCGCATTCAAATCAGGCAGTTTAATTTTTGCAATTTCTTCGATTGCAGCCCATGAAATTTTACCAGCAGTCTGCGAACCCGTCTTGCTTGATCCTTTTGCAATACCTGCCTTCTTGCGAATCAATTCGCTTGCTGGCGGAGTACTTACAACAAAATCAAACGTACGATCGGTATACACAGTAACCTTAACTGGACATGTCTGACCTTTGCGATCAGCTGTCGCAGCGTTAAACTGCTTACAGAATTCCATAGCACTGACCCCTTGTGGTCCAAGTGCTGAACCCACTGGAGGCGCTGGTGTAGCGCTACCACCGGCAATCTGCATCTTCAATCTGGCTTTCACCTCTTTGGCCATTGTTGCTCCTTACCTACACTTTTACTTGATCAAAACCCAATTCTACTGGTGTCATTCGACCAAAAATGCTCACCATAACTGTAACACGTTCGTGCTCATCATCAATTCGTTCAACAACGCCGACAAAACCAGAGAAAGGTCCTGCAGTAATGTGAACTTCACCACCCACAGTATATTGAGTACTATCAGTAGACACTGATAAGCCACCCTCTATTTGCGAGAAGATCCGCTCAACTTCGCGATCGGTTAAAGCCATTGGACTTTCACCACCTAAAAAACGGGTAAATCGCGGCACCATTGTTACTAGTCGATGTGCCTCCCCAATCATCTCCATATTAATGAGAAGATATCCTGGAAAAATCTTTTCTTTTGATGCGCCCTGTTCAGTGAACGCACTAATCATTTCACCTTTTGGCACCAAGATTTTGCCAAAAAGTTCTTCTACTTTTTCTTCTTGTATTCGCTTTTCAATATCAGCTTTAAATCGGTCTTCATAACCCGTGTAAACCTGAACAACATACCAACGTTTCATTGCAACCCTTCAGTCTGACAAACTATCCACCAATAACATACCGAATTGCCGCTGCAAAACTTGAGTCCATTGCACCGAGCACTACTGCAAAGAAGAGAGCGAACAAACACACAACGACCGATGACCCGATTAACTCGGAACGCGTTGGCCATACAATTTTTTTAATTTCTCCAAGAACCTCTCTCAGAAAAGAAATAGCCTTTGAAACCGCACTCACCATGGAGATTACCTCTTGTATTATTGATTACTACTTGCCTTCACTTAAAACATGGCAGGCCAGGAGGGACTCGAACCCCCAACACGCGGATTTGGAGTCCGCTGCTCTACCAATTGGAGCTACTGACCCACGCCTTATTGCACGGACAATCCCAGCGCAAACTGGAGCCCGCGACCGGACTCGAACCGGTGACCTCTCCCTTACCAAGGAAGTGCTCTGCCAACTGAGCTACGTGGGCGTTATATTTTTCAATAAAACCACCATAATAACTTAGCTAAAACGATCCCAATAAGACTTGTGATGGTCAATCATAAAATGATTTATGAAAAAACGCAAACACGATTCGCACATTTTCGATATTGTTTTTTTATTTTTGAAACTCTTACACTAAAAACTGGAGCTGGCAGCAGGATTTGAACCCGCGACCTACTGATTACAAATCAGTTGCTCTACCAACTGAGCTATGCCAGCACCTTTAATTTTTTTATGGAGCGGGAAACGGGACTCGAACCCGCAACCTACAGCTTGGAAGGCTGTCGCTCTAGCCAATTGAGCTATTCCCGCACGACCGTATTGTATATGGTGGGGAGAACAGGATTCGAACCTGTGAAGGCGTTGCCAACGGATTTACAGTCCGTCCCCTTTGGCCGCTCGGGAATCTCCCCGTTACAACGGATAATTACAGGCGAATGAAAACTTCAAAGAAACAAGAGGGTGGATATGATACCGATTTTATCACGGAATGCAACTACTTTTTTTTATTCGTCACCCAAGAGTTCATTAACTGACACAACTGGTGGCCTGATAATCCAGCGTACTTCCCGCATTTCTTCATGTTCCATAACGTAATTAAAAGTAATAGGAATAACTCGATCAACATACATCTCTCGCTCAAGCAATGAGGAGATGCGCTCAGGCCACTCAATACAAATCAACGCCCTGGATGAACGCAAATAATCTAAAAAACCAAGCGCCTGAAACTCTTCAATTCCGCTAATGCGATATAAATCAAAATGATACACCAATAGCTGTGGGGTCTCATATACAGAAACATATGAATAAGTTGGTGATAACACTGAGTCCTTGACCCCATATTTGTGAAGCAATTTTTGAACAAATGTTGTTTTGCCCGCCCCTAAAAGTCCATGGAGCGTCAGTATAGAACCAGGAATAATATCTTCATATACCGCAGAAACGACTTGATCGAGTTGCTCCAGGGTATACTGAACAGCTTTTTGCATTATGATCCTTTCTTTTAACCTAATTTTTTATGCAGTGCGCGACGAACTTTTTCTTTCTTGCTTACCGCATTTCCTTTATTTCGGCTTATACCCGTATCATCATCGTTCTTATAGACCGTATTGTGCTTGCTCCCTTCTATTAACAATGTATCAAGAGCATGCATCTCACCATCTTCATCTTCATCGCTGCTATACTTCACAAAATTAACTAAAGCGCCCGCACTCGGAGCATCTGGCGCTCGCTGAGTGCTACATACTGCGCCAACCATATTCCAAAACTCCTGAACCCCAAGCACCCCGCACGCATGCGTCACCACTCGTCGCTGCAATTCGCGGTCATTACTAATCAGGACCGCTCCACTGCGCAATATCTGCGCATACTCAACCAATACGTCATCTGCTTTGCGCCCCCGCCCTGCATGCACAATCGAAATACCTTTATATATTTCACGCGTTTTATGACCAAATAAACCACCGTCTAAAACAACGATAACCTCTGAAATATCAGACTTTTTGCTTGATGCATATCGTGCTAATTGCGAAAAAACGGTAAGTAACTCAGATTCATGCGAAGGTGATTCTCGCGGAAACAAAAAACGAATAATATTATAGCCATCAATCAAAACTACCATATAAAAACCGGCCCATTATTGTATTCATTTTATAACTTGCGTACACTACAATCCTCATAAAGAGCATAGCAGGTTCATGCCGCTTTGCAAAAATAAAAGGATCGTGGTGCATGGCTCATCTTTCGCACATAAAAAGTCGCATATTAACCGTACAAAAAACACAAAAAATTACCAAGGCGATGCGGCTGATTGCTATGTCTTTTTATTCAAAACTTGAAAAACAACGATGCATGCTTACAGCATATCGCCAAGCAACAAACACCCTGACCAGCCTCATAACCAGTGGATACGCCACGCTGCCTGCTGCATATCAAAAACTCTCTAAAACCGCCCAAGCCCCTCGGCAAAATTCACTGATTATTGTTTGTTCAAGCGCAAAAGGATTATGTGGTGGATTAAATAATAATATGATTCGCTTTTTTGAACGCTCATCAATATCAACCCAATCAACCAAGCCCTCATTGATTGCTATTGGGCACAAAGCATGTGCTTACTTAAAAGAATCAAACTATGGGACACTAATCGAGCGAATACCCGAATACCATATTTCCAATATCAGCACCATTGCACAAACAATTGTAAAACATATTTGGTCACAGCCAACCGCCTATACCAGTGTGACTATTTTCTACACCCACCTGAAAAATTTCTTTATCCAAATTCCTAACAAGTTAGATCTCATACCACTCACTCTTGAAAAAATTGATGCCACCCAAGACAAAAGCCCCCTGGGACAAAAAGAACAGTATTTATGGGAGCAAGATCGAGAAAAATTAGGGGAAGCACTGGTAAAACAACATTTGTATAGTGCGCTGGTTCATGCATTATTTAATAATCTTATTTCTGAAAATGCTGCACGCTTTATTGCAATGGATCAATCAACGAATAATGCCAAAAAATACCTAGAAACACTGCATCTTGCCTATAATAAATCACGCCAGAACACTATTACTCGTGAGATCGCTGAAATCTCCAGTACGCTTGAATAGCCAGACGATATCGCATACACTAGCACCTCATGATTATGACTATTGTAAGATTCAAAAACGAAGGCTCACGACCATGTCACATA
>JBIKTS010000046.1:0-6939 GCA_044347985.1 Candidatus Babeliales bacterium | reverse complement strand
CAACTGTCTTAGATTAAAATAAAAACACACAACGCAACCAGCGTGTGCTTAGGCAGCTACAGCTGCCTGCTGCTCTTTTTCACGCGCTTCTGCCGCTGCAATTGCTTTTGCAAATTCTTTATTAAGCTGTTCAACGCCACCTTTTTTACGCATTAAACGAGTAATCAGCGGTTTTGCCCCAAGGCCAATCAGAACAGGAAGGATAACCGCACTGAGTGCGGCAGCGTTGGCAGCTCTTGTGTAGCCCTGATGATTGCTCAAGCCCATAAGAAAAATTGGCAGAATAATTCCCAAGATTGAGCCAACTGTTTGCACGGTAAGTCCTACCGCTTCTGCTTTTTTACGACGACGCCGAACAGTTTCCCAATTTTTCACACCCATTTTCTTTTTAAATTCAGGATCTTGAAGTAGCGCATGGAGTACATCGGCATGTTTGGCATGCAGCTGATGCATTTTTTTTCTTTTCACTGCACCGGGAATATTTGCTGCATATCCTGCTGTTACAGATGCAGAAAGTCCAGCCAGGGCTAACCAAAGCCACATGTCACCCTTATCTTTTTTTTGACTATCATCCTTTGCTATGCTTGCAAACAGAGCTGCCAAAAGCGCAGGGATTGGTACGCCCGTTGCGGCAAGTGGCACAACTTTTTTCTCTGCTGCCGCAGCTGCCAGTTGTTTCTGTTTAAACTCTTCAGCCGATTTTGCCGTCAGAGATCGCCCTTCAAGATTATGGCTCACCGTATGCATCCAACTTGGTGTTGCAAATACTGCACACTCAACTACAGAAGGCGTCAGGCAGGCGACTAAAACATACGCTACGTTTTTTATAATTGCTTTCATAATACTCTCTTTACTACAAAATAATCACACGCAAATGACATATAACAGTACTATCATAAAGCAAAGCACATACATAAATCTAGAGTTTTACATTACATTCTATCAAAAAGAATGCTGCGAGTTTGTTTGCTGGACGCATGCTATACATAAAGTATGCTTGTGTATCATGGAGCCCAAATGCTGCTTGCAAGTATCTAAAAAGCACGATCTGGTCGCCACACGAAAGCAACAACCAAACCATTGTGCAACACTCATCTGCGAAATAAATTATTCTTCTTCTTGTTGATGAGTAAAGATGGTAATGCGATCACCAACTGCCCAACCATGGAATGTGTCAGTAACAAATCCGCAATCAAGGCCTGCATGAATCTCTTTCATGTCTTTACGGTCCCGTTGCAATGTAGTCACTTTGCCACTGCCAATCTCTTCACGAGCACGTATGCACACAACCTTATCACCAACCTTCAAAATACCCTCTTTGATCAGACAACCCGCAATGACCTTGTGGCCTTTAATAGGGAATATCTTGAGTACTTCAGCTTTACCTGCTTCAACCAAATGAACAATTTTGCATCGTTCTGTTTTGATTAATGCTTCCACTTGTTCAAACAAATGATAAATAATCTCATGTAAGACAATTTCCACACGTTTTTCTTTGGCCATTAATTGTGCATTTTTGTCAGCACGAACATGAAGTCCAAAAAGACGGGCGCCGGTATCTGCAGCACGAATAACATCATTTTCGGTAATTGGTCCCACTTCACATGATAACAACTCTACGCGGATTGATTTATTCTTCGCATGCTGCTCCATTTTGTTAACCGCATCAATAATCGCTTGGCATGACCCCTGCATATCTGCTTTAAACATAAGGCGTATGCCTGGCATATCAGCCGCTTGCGTTTGAAGCGATGCACTCGCCATAGATACAGGCTTGCGCGTATGTGTCTCTGCTCGCGCTTCTTGGTAGTGAGCGGCACTGACTACTTCTAAGTAATCACCAAGTCCATGGGTTTCATCAAATCCAATAACCTGTACTGGAATCGACGGCCCTGCTTCATCAATACATGCACCATAACTATCAATAAGTAACCGCACTTTGCCGGTAGTTTGACCACAAATAAAATGGTCTCCGCGGCGAAGCACTCCTTCTCTACAGATCACCGTAACAGCAAGTCCATGACCTTTTAATTGACGGGTTTCAAGAACAAATGCACGCGCCGGAACAACTTTTGATGTTTTCAAGTCAAGCATATCAGCTACAAGCCCAATCATATCAAGCAAGTCGCTTACACCTTGGCCAGTTTTTGCTGAAATTTGTACACACACGGTTTCGCCACCCCATTCTTCTGGCGTTAAGCCATGCTGGGCAAGCTGTGTGCGCAATGTTTCAAGCTGAGTTTCTGATGAAAGACGGTCAATTTTATTAATAGCGACAATAATTGGCACTTCTGCCTGCTGCGCAAGCTTAATCGCTTCAACTGTCTGTGGCTTAATACCATCATTCACCGCAACAATAATAATAGCAATGTCAGTAACTCGAGTTCCTCGGGTACGCATTGCAGAAAACGCTTCGTGGCCCGGAGTATCTAAAAAGATTGCGCTTCTGCCACCTGTTTTCACTTCATAAGCGCTCAGATGCTGAGTGATGCCGCCTTTTTCTTTCGCAACGACATTTGTCTTGCGCAAATAATCAAGCAAAGTAGTTTTACCATGATCCACATGGCCCATCACCACAACAACCGGAAGCCGCTGTTCAAAATTTTTATCAACAGGAGCTTGGCTTTTTTTATCAGCGGCCATCAAAAGCGATGTCGCTTCTGTTTTAGCAGGCACAGTAACTTCAAGCTCTATACCAAAAACTCCACAGAGCAATTTCATATCATCAACTGATAACGTTGCATGAATGTTTTTTGCAACCCCATTTTTCAGCAAAACAAAAATAACCTCGCTTACTGCCTTTCTAAGCAACGCTGCTGCATCAACAAGCAGTAAATCACCTTCTATAGCTGCTTTAGAAATCAAAGGCGCTGTAATTAATGTTTCTTTATTTATGCGCGTTTGTTGCTGAACTTGTATTGATTCAACCTCTTCATCATGCAAATCTTTTGCTTTGGTTGTTTTCTTTTTCGACTGCGATGTTTTTTTAGTAGAAGTCTTTTTTTCTAGCAACGTAGTAGGAGCAGGAACGATATCACGCGAAATGCCGCCAGTCGCTGGGCGCTTCCATGGGCCTTTTTTTTCATCAGTGCCTGCCTCTGGGCGTGCATCTTGACTGCCAACTGGACGAGGCGGACGAGGATATTGGCCAGCTGGTCGATCTGTTGGAGCGCCTGCCGGTCGTGGTCCACGATAAGGAGTGCCTTCCGAGCCCGCAGGACGCGGCGTACGAGGACGAGAATAATTACGATTGCCACCAATAGTACGATTGAGCAGCGCCTCCATATCTGCGCTTAATTCAGACAAATGATCGGCTACTTGGTGACCATTTTGTCTTAGTGTTTCAACAACATCCTTGCTGGATAAATTTTGCGCTTTGGCATACTCAATAATACGCATATTGGACGATTACTCCTTTGATTCTTCGGCGTCGCTTATAGTATTAGCTGCGCCTTCATTTTCTTGTGTAACACCAAAATTATTTAATTCGGTGTTTTTTTGTGATGTGTCTTCTTGCAATTGTACATGCAAGCCGGTCAAGCGAGAAACAAGCGCAATATTCTGACCTTGCTTGCCAATCGCAAAAGAGCGCTGATCCTGCGCAAGCCACACAGTCGCACGACCATTTACTTCATCAACAAATACGCGGTCAATTTCAGCAGGCTTCAACGCTGTTGCAACTAATTGCTCAAGATCTTCAGTATATTCAATTAAGTCAACTTTTTCTTGGCCCAATTCTTTTAAAATTGGTCGAATTCGAACGCCGCCAACACCCACACAGGTGCCGACTGGATCGATATCAGTGCTGTTAGAAGCAACAACCACTTTAGATTTGTATCCTGGCACACGTACCACTTGTTTGACTTCAACAACTTTTTCAAAAATTTCTGGAATTTCAAGCTCGAGAAGTTTTTGCACAAACAAACTTGAAGCGCGATCAAGAACCAACTGGTGATCACCCCGTGCACTAGCCAAAACTTCTTTCAACAACGCTCTCACAGGATACCCTATGCGTAAATTCTCTTCGGGGATTGTGCATGACTTTGGCAAAAATGCCATTGTTTCGCCCATCTTAACAACATAGCCAGCGCGCTCACGCTTATGAACACGGCCGTTGATAATAGTGCCTTCTTTATCTTTAAATTCATCGTACACTGCTTGTTGTTCAAGTGCGCGAATGCCATGAGCTATAAATTGACGGGCGGCAGACATTTCAATGCGCCCAATAGTTTGCTCAAATGGCTCAAACACAGTGTCGCCTATCGATACTGCATCATCAATCATTTTTGCTTTACGAAAAGAGATCTCAGAAGAGTTGGTTGGAGTTCCTGCAACTACCTGGCGTTGTACAAGAATTTCTACAACATTTGTTTTGGTGTTGTAGCGAGTTTGAAAGATTAACTCTGGAAATTTTTTGTGATAAGCCATAGCAACGCCATCGCGGATTACCGCAATAACTTTTTCTCGGTCAAGGCTCCGCTCATCAACTAATGATTCAATGACTTCAGCAAGATTCACGATATAGACTCCAATATGCTTAAAAGAGAACTCCTTAAGGCGCCCAAAACCCCGGAGACTTGATACAATTGTATTTTGGTATAGATATCATTCTACCTATTTTGCTGAGAAAGTGAAGTAACCATAATATTTAGTTTTTTGTGGCCCTTCTTATTACTTAATATATATATGATTTTAGTAGTAATAATAATAAGGAACGCCAAAATTGTGGATAACTCGGCCTTCAGGGCGAAAAAGCCTTGTTAAAATCAGACTTTTTTAAATTTGCAAAATTGTGGATAACTTGTGGATTCGTGTGGATAACTTGTGGATAACTTTATAAGGGCCTCTCAATACGCCCTTTTGATCGTATTATTCAGGAGTCGCTCTTTTGATTTATTGATCTGGAGGCAAAATTCAGGCATTTAAAAAAATCAATCCACAACGAATCCACAAGTTATCCACAGAGTTATCCACAATGGATTTCAGTTTGTTGTGATATTACAACCTCGACAAGCATATCATTTCGATTTGTATTGATGTTTATACTTTTGGGGTCAAAAATGACTTGAGTTGCATAAAGTCATTTTTGACTGACTCAATGGCTTGTCGGTTTCTCAGTAAATATGAAGGATGGTAGGTAGGCATTATGGCAAAGTATTCTGTTTGTATGATTTTGCCGCGTTGTTGAGAAATTGAGTTTGATGAGTCCAAAAATAGTGTTGTTGCGACCGCACCCAAGGTACAAATAACACGAGGTTTGATGGCGGCAATTTCTTTCATAAGGAGAAGAGAGCTGCAGGTGCTGCGCTCGTTGGGTGTTGGAGGGCGATTAAGCGGGGGGCGGCATTTAGTAGTGTTTGATATGTAAAAAGCAGCGGGATCAAATGCAAGCTCTGCAAGTAAGTTGCGGAGAAGTTTGCCAGATCGACCTATAAACGGGAGTCCTTGCTGGTCTTCTTCCTTGCCAGGTGCTTCGCCAATAAAGAGTATTTGGGCATATTCGCTTCCCGATCCAAAAACAACTTGAGAGCGGCCCTGAGTTGCCAGCGGGCATTGAGTACAGCCTGTGTACTGTTGTTTCAGGCTGGCCAACGATTGAGGGGTTGTTTGGGCATATAATGTTTTAAGCTGCTGAGCAATAGAGGGGATGAGCATTACGACTCCTTTGGATATATGGTATGCTCCGAGTGTAGCAAAGGTAGTGGTAAAGGTGCAGGGGTTAGTGCCGCGTGGTGCATTCTTTTATAAAATCAAACCAATGAGTTTGTGCTGCAAATGTTGTTTGAAGGTATGACCAATGCAGTTGGCGTAATGGAAACGTAATCGACATGCCGCGCGCTTTAATAGGATTGCCCATAAACGCAATACCTGATGTGTATACAGGAATTACCTTATATATTAAATCGATTGCGGTCACACATATCGTTATTGCTTCTTGGATCATTTCAGCTGTTTCTGGATGGTCAAAACGAAAGTTTTTTTGATTCAGGAGTTGGCGTAAATTGTTTTGCAGGCTTACTAAAAATAAGTGCAGGTCTATATATTCATTGTCGTAAAATTCACAAAATAAGTTTTTCTTTGTGCGCACATCACCAATCACACGACTTATGAGTTTTTTTTCTGGGCGATAAAGAAGTTTTTGTAAAATAACGGAAAGAGTATCTATTTTTTGGGTCAGTTGGTCAAAGTAGGAAAGAGCCTGTCCTTCAGGCTTTGCTGAAAGATCATACAAGGCGAGTGTGTAGTCTATGCTTGATGAATATGTTTCTTTATATGCGGTAATAATATCGCATCCAAGCTCATAAGGGGTGCGTATGCGTGTCGTGACTGCAGCAAACGCTTTAGCGTAATTCCAGCCATATGCTAATTCTACCTCTTCTGAGGCGATGATAATGTCTACAAGGTTATTTACTTGTGCTGCGATTTCAATTTGTCCGCCATGACAAATATCAAGCCCTAAAATATCAATTTTTTTATTATTTAAGACTGAGCGAGAAACCGTTTGCAAGGCGTGTGTAAGATCTTGGTTTGAGAGGTAATAGTTGTAGGTATCATTGAACGCCATTCCGCGCCGCGGCGTGCTAGCATCAAGCTCGTCTGAAAATATGTATGGAGCGGCTCGCCACTTTAGAGGATCAAAGCATCCAGAGCCATGGTCCCATACCACGACGCATTGTTTTTTTGCTTTAAATTGAGCCATGCCTGTTTCGAGAAAATTAATAAAATTTTCTACCGCGCCGCTATTGTACAATTTTGGATTACGGTTACGTTCTATAGCGGGAGTATCTGATGCTCGCCAGTATACAGTGCTAACGCCATTACGCAGCAGCGCGCGCGTCACATCGTGAGTGCCAAATTTATCTACTTGCACCACAATATTACAATAAGGACCAAAGCTTACACTCAGAAGTTGAGCGAGGCTTTGGTCGATGAAAGAAT
>JBIKTS010000045.1:0-6990 GCA_044347985.1 Candidatus Babeliales bacterium | reverse complement strand
ATCAAAATATACCCTGAGCGAGATTGTCTTAAAAATCGACATAACCACTAACGAGCAGGAAGATCCAAATGGTTAGTTGGTTCGTCAAACAAATACATATCTGCATCTTGGAGCAACAACTTTGCAAGTACTACCCGCATCTGCCAGCCACCACTCAATTCAGACACACGCATCGCTTGCTTCTCTTGATCAAATCCAAGGCCTACTAAAATTTTACGCGCAAACGCCGCCTTACTTCCATAATCATGCTGCGCTAAATCAGAATGCAATGTCGCAAACTCTGCACAGTCCTGCAGCCCTTGCTGCTCAAGCTCCACAGCACGCAAATGCCATACCCCTACTTCACCATACGCTGACATTGTTTCATCAAATACAGTATGCGGAGATTGAAGGACCACTTCCTGTGGCAAATATGCAACACGCATACCAGAACTAATTTGCACCTGTCCGCCGGTTAATTTTTGTTGACCAGCAATCACTTTCAGTAAAGTCGACTTACCAGCACCATTTGAGCCAACCAAGCCAATTTTATCATCTTGTGCAATCAACTGTGTAATCTGGTTAAAAATAGTTTGCTCACCAAAAACAAGTGATAGCGATTGTAATTTAATCATACCTTCCCGAGCCCCTTATACTTTCATACTACGCTTCGTCATACTCTTGAGCGATGCATGCACCAGACGATTATGATGCATACCAACTTTGGTAATTAACTGATAAAAAAATTCTCGATCGGCAGATTTCACCACCGCCTGCTCATGCGCTTCTGCAAGCACCACCGGATATCCTGAACCTTTTGTCGCTTGATCAAGTGCCACCGCACATACGCGTGTCACCAGCTGTTCATCAGCAGCAACCCATGCCGGCATCTCCAATCGCACAATCTCTCCGCCAACATGCAGATAACAAAACCACGGCCGCGCATACGGTGGATACTCACGTGTGATAGAAGATGCTGTTTCAAAAAGAGGACTGCGCTGTCCTGGCTCAAGCAACTTGCTCATTAAATGAGTATCAAGCAGCGCATCAACCACTTTACACGGAAACGTATCATACACTGCGTGACATGGAATACAATTGGCAACCGTAAATCGGCATAGTCCAAGTTTCACAAGACTCATGACTTCTCTGCTTTTCGGCATACTAATATATCCAGCATATACAATTCTCTTAAGATACAACTGCTCAAATGCGGCCATATATTCTTGTAAAAATTTTGCACGAACATCAGGACTCTTTCCTTCAAGCATCCAAAAAATAATAGTGCCATCAATCAACACAACGGGAGATTGATCTTGCAAATCTGTCGCGCAACGTACCACCTCACTGAGCTCACGACTCTCTCTCAGTAAATCAACAAATTCTGTTGATACAGTGTCTCCAATGCCGCTCAGCCCGGCAAACGGTACCACTTCAGGAGTAGAAAAAAATGAAACAGAACTCTCTACTGCGCCATACCGAAGATATGCACCACCAATATTAATCAAAAAACAGCCAACACCAGCCATATGACGATTGGGATACACTTGCGAGCCATCAACCGCAAGCACAGTATACTGCGATGCTTTTTCATATAAAAATGTATCAAGTAAGTTACCCGCCCACGCAGGAACCATAAAAGAACTTTCCGCCTCACGCGCACGCTGCGCAAACGTACTATCGCTGGCTATGCGCCGATAGATTTCCACCGCGCTATTAAGCGTACGAGCAACATCAGGAAACAACTGACCAGATAACTGATCGAGACAAACAGCAAGCTTTAATCGGTCCAGCATATCTCTCTACCATCTTAAAAAAGAGGGACGCTTGAGCTGCGTCCCTCTTTGAGTTTATTTTTTAGTACGCTACGCGATACTCAAAAAAGAATCTACTCTGATTCTTTTTCTCGATCTTCACGTTTCTTCTTGCGCGCTACAAAGCCGGGAGAAAATCTACCAGAATCTTTGTCAAATCGACGAGCAGATGAAAACGAAGGACGTTTCCATGCGGCCGTATCTACAAGCGCATCAACAAATGGACCTTTTGGACGGCGCCCTTCACGGTCACCAAACGGCTTACGCTCGCCACCAAATGACGGACGATCACCAAACGATTTTCTTTCACCAAATGGACGCGCAGGACGGTCGCCAAATGAACGCTCTTTTCGATCATCAAATCGAGGACGGTCACCAAACGGCTTACGCTCGCCACCAAATGATGGACGATCACCAAACGATTTTCTTTCACCAAATGGACGCGCAGGACGGTCGCCAAATGAACGCTCTTTGCGATCATCAAATCGAGGACGGTCACCAAACGGCTTACGCTCGCCACCAAATGACGGACGATCACCAAATGGTTTTCTTTCACCAAATGGACGCGCAGGACGATCGCCAAATGAACGCTCTTTGCGATCACCAAACGGCTTACGCTCGCCACCAAATGACGGACGATCACCAAACGATTTTCTTTCACCAAATGGACGCGCAGGACGGTCACCGAATGAACGCTCTTTGCGATCATCAAATCGAGGACGGTCACCAAACGGCTTACGCTCGCCACCAAATGATGGACGATCACCAAACGATTTTCTTTCACCAAATGGACGCGCAGGACGGTCGCCAAATGAACGCTCTTTGCGATCACCGCGATCAGCATCACGAGAAAAACGTGGCTTTACTTCAAAGTCAACATCAACACTGCGGCTTCGGTTGCTCGCTTTTTTTTCATGCGCATCTGCATTCTCATGCCCTGCTTCAGATGTTTCATCAGCTGACTTTTCTTTAATTTGCGCAGGCTTACCAATGCGATTATCCATGCGAATCTCTGATGTACCATTATTGCTCATCAATTTTGCAATCATGCGCCATTTACCAAAATCCTGCCCGGTAACCAAGCTCATAGCATGACCTTGAGCACCTGCACGGCCGGTACGACCGATACGATGGATGTAATCTTCTGGACATTGCGGTAAATCATAGTTTACTACGCATTCAATATGTGGAATATCAAGACCACGAGCTGCAACGTCGGTTGCAACCAAGACACGAGATTTACCCGCACGAAAATCTTTAATCACACGATCACGTTTTGTTTGACGCAAATCACCATGAATCGCATCAACATCATGTCCTTCTTTTCTTAAGCGAAGCGCCAAGCGCTCAGTACCAAATTTTGTTTTCACAAACACAATAACCGTGCCTTGACGACTTTCAAGCAACTCAAGAAGTAAGCCCAATTTGTCTGCTTCAATAGTTTTTACCACTTCTTGCGTAATCGCAGCAGTTGGAGTTGTTGTTGAACCGACCGCAATACGAACCGGATCATTCAAATATGTATTTGCAATGCGCACAATTTCTGGCGCCATCGTTGCCGAAAACATCAATGTCTGACGCACTTTAGGCAAATATCGCACAATTTCTTGTAATTGAGCACTAAAACCCATATCAAGCATACGGTCAGTTTCATCAAGTACCAAAAAATTAGTATGCGAAAGATTCAGCGTACCACGCTCTAAATGATCGTTAATACGACCAGGTGTACCAACCACAACACGAGGCTTTGCCTGTAATTGTCGTAATTGCTTCACCATTGAGTCACCACCAATAAGGAGTGATGTCTTAATTTCAGAATGTTTGCCGAGTAATAAATTAATTGTCTCAAGAACCTGCGCTGCGAGCTCACGAGTTGGAGCCAATACAAGCGCTGCATTTGTTGGCTGCGCAAGAACATGTGCAACCAATGGAATGCCGTACGCGGCTGTTTTACCAGTCCCTGTCTGCGCAGAACCCAAAACGTCACTTCCCTGCAATGCAGGCGGAATCGTTTGAGACTGAATCGGGGTTGGAGTAGTAAATTGCATTAGTTTTAATGAGTTCAAGAGCCGCTCTGGCAGCCCTAATACGCTAAAATTTTCCATGATAACTTTCTATTTTCTGACGTTATGATTTACGTAACAAAAGAGGAAAGTTGTTATCACCGAATATGCGCAACAATACTCACCTCCACCTGGCAGGCTTTACAAACAGCCGCCCTAGTACGACGTGTATTTATTTAAGAAACAACTTGCAAGTTAACTGCAGAAGTTTTGCCCTTAGATGTTGCAAGCTCATAGCTCACCTTTTGGCCTTCATGCAATGTAGTAATACCAGCTCTTTGCAATGCGCTGATATGAACAAACACATCATTTCCACCTTGTTCAGGTTGGATAAAGCCAAAACCTTTAGTTGTGTTGAACCATTTTACTGTTCCGATAGTCATAGTAACTCCTTAGGCGTTTCTTGTTGGCTGCGCAAGGCGCAACCGAATTGATATTCAAAATAGATTTTCAGGCACAACACAATAAATGAATTCACTTGATATGCTAAAAAACCTTATACCAGCTTAGAAGAACGCCCAGTAATGTCAACTCTATTTTTTAGCGCACAACGGACAAGCACTCCCGCCGTGACAGCGTTTTTACAAGAATTGCTTCGTTTACCACCCCAAAATAAAATCGCTTACTTGCCAGATGACTGCACAAACAACACACAGCCGCGGCCGAATAAAATCGCAGGAACTATCGTCCCAATCGCCGCGCCGGCAAAAGTCAGCCACGCTACATCGCCCTGGCACCACACCGTACCAGATGCTGCAAGTAACTGGCTCATTACCAGCACAACTAATAACAATGAAATAATCAGATCCCCTTCTATTTCAAAACGACGACGAGTAAAAATACGCACAATCCGCGGCTGCAAGAATGAGCTCCCCAAAGCGACCCCCAAACCGCACAGCAGCGCAATACCTAATTGCTGCAGGTAAGGCAATTGAATAACGAGAGGAAATTGGATTGCCAAAAATATCACCGGAACGCCACATGCGATAGGAGCCCATACAATTCGTTTAAATAATGAAGAATATGCACTTATGGCGATGTATAAAGAAAAAAGCCATAACGATACTGGTATTGCTTGCAGGCAGGCGATAATCATAGCGACCCTTTCTAAAGAGAGAATTTTTAAAGGGCGGCACTGTAGCACTAATGCCTCACTGGCGCAATCGATCTCTGATGGCTAGAAACTGTTACATACTAAAGGAGCGTTCCTCGAGGCGCCAACCTTCTAAAAACCAAATAAACCTATTTAAAGCCTACTAGGAGGCACTTACGTCTTATGATACACTAGCACAACTCAAAAAAGGTCGTCACATGCAAAAAACTACCCATGCCGAATTAGAAAAACTCCTTGCAATCTACATGGATGAGATAGTCGTTCTCGTCCATAAACATATCCCAAACGCAACTATTTATCTTTTTGGCTCTCGAGCGCGCAAAGATTATAAAGAAGGTGCTGATATTGATATTGCAATTGAAGGAGAAGAACCTCTTTCGATTGATGTTATTTCATGCTTATACGATGAACTGGAAAACACTACGATACCAGTTTCAGTTGACTTTGTAGATTTTAAGCGCACTTCACCTGAGCTTATTGATCGCATTAAAAAAGAAGGAATTGTATGGAACAAATAAACACAAAATATCAAAATGTTCTCGGTGCATACAATGCCTACATACGCAGCGTTGAATACTATATGTTTCAACAAAAAACCATGCAGAATTCTTATGACAATAGCTTTTCATCAGAAGAATTACTCGACGGAGCTCGTCGCTCTCTCATTCAAGCATTTGAAGTCTTTATTGAAGTGTTTTGGAAATACCTCAAATGGCTTCTTGAAGATGTCTGCAACGAGACCCTTCAAATAAGCAGCGCTCGTTCTATAATAACAAAAGCTTGTGATGTAAGAATCCTAAGTGAAGGAGATGCGCGCTTCTTACTCGAACTCATTAATCTACGCAATCAAACTTCTCATATTTACAAAGAAGAACTTGCGCTGTTTATAGGACGTAAATTGTGTAACGCTCGCAATCAAATCACCACAATTGTCACTCATTGTGATAGTAAAAATTTTATATGAGCAAACGACCGCGAATAACTACCCCACATGAACTTTCTACACTCAAAAACGTCGGGCCTGCAACACTAGGCGATCTACTACTCATTGGAATTACACGCATCGAGCAGCTCAAAACCGCAGATCCTGAAACTCTTTTCCATTTACTTGAAACAAAATCAGGATCAAAGCAAAATATCTGTATGCTTGATCTGTTTCATGCGATAATACACGAAGCAACAACTGGAGAACGCCTCCCATGGCACCACTTCAGCTCATTGCGCCGACAGAAACAACTTTAACTGATGACTGATTATGAATGTTATATCTTTTATATTGACCGTATCCAAACCATATCGAAAATACATTGCTGTCTTGATTTCCAATGCTATCATTTACGCACATGGGATTGTACTAATTCCCCATTGCATCAAAAGCATTGTGAATGCTATTCAATCGCCCTCATCAGAAAATGTGTGGTTTTTTGTCTACTTATTTATTATCGCCGAGGCGATAATCGGTATCTCATGGCGGCTTGTTGACTGGGCCAGCCTGAATTATGAACCAGCACTGCGTAATACTATTTCGCAAACTATTTTTGCCCGTCTTTCACTCCATGCGCACCGCTTCTTCCAAAACAATTTTGCCGGATCATTATCAGCAAAAATAGGTGACCTCGTGCACACTATTCCCAGCATGATCACTACACTCATTCATGGCTGCCTGCTCAACCTCATTACACTCACCCTGGCTATAATCGCCATGGCACATGTCAGCGGATGGCTTGCATTGGGACTTGCTCTCTGGGCTTGTAGCTTTATCCTCATCTCGCTTGTTACTATGCGTCGATTCAGTTATTTAGCCAACATGTCAGCTCAGGCAGGATCAGGAGTAATGGCCGCTATTGTTGATGCAATAACTAATATGCTCAGCGTGCGGCTCTTTGCCCAGGCTGCGCACGAAGCATCAGTCATCGGCGTTGCACAAAAAAAATATTTGACCGCTTCGGTACGCAGACGCTGGTTTACGTTTAGCCTGAACGCAACACAAGGTTTTAGTTTTTGGCTCTATCAAGCAAGC
>JBIKTS010000090.1:0-3650 GCA_044347985.1 Candidatus Babeliales bacterium | reverse complement strand
CGCTCGGTTCTTTGTTGATTTTTTCCGCGGTGATCGTGAACTGTATTGTGGGTCGCTCGGATATTATCAGTATGTTGCGCTACTGATGATTGCCGCTACTGTATATTATTTAATTGTTATTGTAGGACGGCCGAGTGCGCGGAGGCGCTGGTGAGTTCATTATTTAGTTTTATTAAGCAGCAGGTTCCGATTGTTCCTGAAGTGAGTCGCTATGTGCGACTGCGCTCTGCTGGAGCATATTACAAAGGATGTTGCCCATTTCATAAAGAAAGTGATGCTTCGTTTACGGTGAGTCCAGATAAAGGAATTTTTTATTGTTTTGGATGCCATGCAACTGGTGATGTAATTGCGTTTATTGCAAAAGCGGAGAATATTGGTCCGCTTGACGCGGCAAAGCAATTGGCCGAAGCGCATGGACTTAAAATTCCTGAAGAGCTCTTGCATCATGTAAGTAATGGGAGCAAAAATAGCGAAGAAAAAGCATCATATTTTTCAGTGCATCGATTAGTAGCATTGTGGGCACATGAGCAATTGCGCAGCAATGCGCATGCATACCAATATGTGCTTTCACGTGGCATTTCAGAAACTATGATTAACCTTTTTATGATTGGTTTTTTCCCATCTGGTTCGCGCGGAATCGTGCAGCTTTTAAGTCATGCGCTTAAAGAAAATGTGCTTGCGAAAGATTTTATTGAGTCCGGAATTTTTTACGAGAGTGGTAAGATGCAATTGCGGTCACCATTTGAAGATCGGATTGTGTTTCCTATTACTGACAGTATGGGGCGGTATTGTGGGTTTGGCGGGCGTGTATTTGTTGCCAATGATGATCGCGCAAAATATTACAACAGCAAAGAGTCTCCTTTTTTTCAAAAAGGATCACTGTTGTTTGGGTATAGTGCTGCCAAAAAAGCAATGCAGGAGCGCAAGGCAGTATTTTTGGTTGAAGGGTATACTGATTGCGTAATGATGGCGCAAGCGGGATACACTAATGTTGTTGCCACACTCGGTACAGCATGTACTAAAGAGCATTTGCAGCTGCTTGCACGTTCGGTTGAAACTATTTATGTGCTGTATGACGGTGACGCTGCTGGGCGTAAGGCAATGCTTCGATTGGCTCATTTGTGTTGGCAGGTAAATGTTGAATTGCTGGTAATTACGTTGCCCCAGGGGCTTGATCCAGCGGCATATTTGGTTGCGTACGGCTCGCTCTCCGAAGCGCTTGTGACTGCTCGTGATATTTTTACTTTTTTTATTAGCGCAACTGCTGATGAGTTTGCAGCAAAAAATTTGGCAGAGAAAATGCGCATTGTTGACGATGTGCTTGAAGTGATAGCAAAGCTTGCTGATGTGGTAAAGCGTGAGATTTTACTCCAGCAATTAAGTAGTTGTTCATCATTGCCACTTGCGGCATTACGGGTCAAATTACAAGACAGTGTTCGAGGAAGCGCTGAAAAAGAAGCAAGTGTAACGCGTCAGGTAGTCACTCCGGTGGCTGTTGAGCAGGGCGCGCACCATGATGCGCTTGAAGAGCAGCTTATTGCAATTATTGTAAACAGTCTTATGCATGAAATTATTCATCGTATTCCGGATGATATTGTGGCATTATTATCACATCGTGCTCAACTTGTGTGTAGAGTGCTGGCAAAACAAGCATTGCGCTATACGGGAAGAGAGTTGTTTGATGCAGTAATTACCGAGCTCCCGCAAGCTGATCGGCATTGGGTATTGAAAATAACAACAGTGCATGGAGGTGCGGTGAGCGAACATGAGTTTGCTGCCCTTCTGGGTAAAGTAATGCAGAGCCGGTGGAAAGATTTAGTAAGTCAAATTCGTCACGATATCGCAGAGGCATCGTCGGCGGGAGATGCAGAAAAAGTTGAAGAATTGTTGAGCACGTTTGCTCACTGGAAAGAACACATGCAACAAAAG
Source organism: Candidatus Babeliales bacterium (assembly GCA_044347985.1). GTDB lineage: Bacteria > Babelota > Babeliae > Babelales > JAUPTZ01 > JAUPTZ01. The sequence goes on along the minus strand of JBIKTS010000090.1, from coordinate 1,721 downwards.
GGGCACATGCTATGGCAAAAAAAATGACAAAAGAGTTGGAGCTTGCGGCAAATGAGCTATTGGCCAAAGCTGCTGCTCAAGAGAAAAAAGCAAAAAAAGAAGCTGCGGCAATAAAGCCAGTGAAAAGCGGAGACAAAAAAGAAACTGCTGCGGTTAAAGACAAAAAAGAAACAAAAATAGCGCCAGAGAGTGTGGCTAAAAAAGAACCAGTTGTGGTGAAAATTGTCAAAACAGCGCCTGCACCAGTGATTGATCCAAAGAAAGCCAGCGCTATTGACGAGGTGCCTCTTGATATCGATGCAAAAGATGAAGATTTGTTGTTGATGCCAGAAGTTGTCTCTATTGAAGATGATGTAGATGGTCGCCAAGTTCAGTACGTAGAGCACTTAGATGTGTTGATTCAAAAAGGTCGCGTTGAAGGAATGCTGACGTATGAGGAATTGACTGCATTTGCGCAAAAATTTGCTATGACAGAAGAAGTCTACTCAGATGTTCTGCGTATTTTGGAAAAAGAAAATATTGATTTGATTTCGCAAGAAGATTTGCTTGCAGAAATTTCAGTAGATGATTTCTTAAAAGAAGATGAAGCATCATTCGTGCCGAGCAAACCAACCAGCATTTCAAATTCACTTGCGTCAGTTGATTTGGCTGCCGATGTTGAAGGAGATGATGATTTTGGTGATGGAAATGAGACGCAAGAAAAATCAAAGATTTTTAGTGAGCCAGGCCAGCTGAATGACCCCGTAAAACTGTATTTAAAAGAAATTGGCCGGATTCCTCTTCTTAATAAAGAAACTGAGCAAGTACTTGCAGATGCAATTGCGCTTTCGAAGCGAGAATCGGTTGACGCTATTGCGCAGTTTCCGTTTGTGGCAAAAGAATTTATTTTGTTTCGTGAGCGTTTGGTGCGTGATCCTTTAATGCTCAAAGATATTATTCAGTTTTCAAGCTTTGACGAAGATAATTTGCCGATGCTTGAAGAAGAGCGTACGCGGTTTTTCCGGTTTATTGATCGGATTGAAGAATTAGTTAAGAACGAAGAAAAAATTTATGGCTCGTATCGCGGCCGTCTGGATAGCGATGCTAAGAAAAAAGCGATGTTTAAAGAGGTGGAAGAAAACCGCCAGACGTTAATCATTACGCTGAAAGAAGTAGGCTTTGCTAATAAGCAAATTCGTAAATTTGGCAAACGGGTCGAAAAGCTTGCACAAAAACTCCATGAACGTCGCGATGAAATGCGCAAAATTCAAGAGAAATTAGATTTTTATGCAAGTGTAACAAAGCAGAAAGAATCTGACGCTGCTATTATTGAAGAACTTGACCGTTCTATGCGTGCTGCTTCAAAAATGATTAAGAAAGTTGAGTCTGAAGCGGGACTTCCAAAAGAGAAGATTTTGGCACTCTACAAGCAGTTTGTGACTGCTCAAAATCGTGATAAACGAGCAAAAGATGATTTAGCGCGCGCAAACTTGCGACTCGTGGTAAATATTGCAAAAAAATATATCAACAGAGGTTTGCACTTTTTGGATTTGATTCAAGAAGGTAATATTGGTTTGCTTAAAGCGGTAGAAAAGTTTGTGTTTGAGCGTGGATTTAAATTTTCTACCTATGCAACCTGGTGGATTCGCCAAGCGATTACTCGTGCTATTGCTGATCAGTCGCGTACTATCCGTGTGCCGGTGCATATGGTTGAAACGCTCAATAAGATTAATAAAATTACG
>JBIKTS010000095.1:0-3458 GCA_044347985.1 Candidatus Babeliales bacterium | reverse complement strand
GCTCGTGAATTGAATCTTGATGAAAAGAAAGTCAAAAATATTATTAAGATTTCAAAAGAGCCAATTTCTCTTGAAACACCGGTAGGTGACAGCGAAGATACGCAGTTGAAAGATTTCATCGAGGATGGAAACGAGTACACACCGATGGAAGCGGTGGTGAACGACGACCTGAAAGAAAAAGTGCGTGAAATTTTGAAATCGCTGACGCCGCGCGAAGAAAAAGTTTTGAAAATGCGCTTTGGTATCGACGTTGCATCAGAACATACACTTGAAGAAGTGGGTAAAGATTTTTCAGTAACGCGAGAACGTATCCGGCAGATTGAAGTGAAGGCGCTTCGTAAATTACGTCATCCATCGCGCTCGAAGAAGTTACAAAGCTTCTTTAACAGCGATGAGCCAGATACATTTACTGATTCAGAATAGCACTCGGTTTCGAGTTATAGAGTTTTTTTGTGAGAGATTGTGATGGCAAAAAATGTAAAAATATTGCGTTTTTTGCCATGCAGGGTGCACGCTCTAGGTGGTTACTGTAGTTGTGTTAGAACAAACAAGTTTTTTTGTTTGTCTTTTACTGCAGAGCCAATATGCTCCATTTCCCCTGTCTCTGGTACTTGTGTATCGTAGGCAGGGGTTTTTTTGTAGGGTTGATAATGAATTATTATAAACTTCGCATTGCGTATGATGGAACTGCGTATGCAGGATGGCAACAGCAGCCACATGGATTATCAGTTGCTGACGCGCTTAAAAAAGCGTGTACTGAAGTGTTTAGTGTAGACTGCTCGATTGTTGCTGCATCCCGTACTGATGCAGGAGTGCATGCGTATGATCAAGTTGCGCGGATAATGATGTCACGGGCAATTGATGCTGATCGTATGTTGCATGCGCTGAATAACGCACTTCCTTCAGATATTGTGATTCGGTCTCTTGAGCCGTGTACTGAAGCATTTCATCCGCAGTATAACGTTGCATGGAAAGAATATTGGTATCATATCTTTTTAAGTCGGCCACTCCCGTTTGTGAGTCGGTTTGGGTGGCGGCTGCCTGAGTATATTACTGAGTTTGATACTGAGCTGTTTACCAAAACACTCCAGTTATTTGTTGGAACGCATAATTTTACTTCGTTTGCGCGTGTTGATCCTGGCCACGATCCGGTGCGTACGGTAGATGCAATATACGTGAGTCCGCTTGCTTGTTATAATGCGATACGTGTTGTGGTGCGTGGCGAAGGGTTTTTGCGATATCAAATACGCCGGATGCTTGGTGCAGCGTTAATGGTTGCACGCAGTGGCGCTGTCGTCTCGTATGAAGAGATACAACAATTACTTATAACTCCCCAGCATACCTCGCCAGCATTTCTTAAAATTCCTGGCCAGGGGTTGTGCTTACGAAGAATCGTTTATAAAAAGGAGCAGGAATGAAAACAATATATGTGCGAGTCAATACCGGATTAATTGGGGGCATGTTATTTTTTGGTCTGTATTATTATATTCCTTCATTATTTATCTGCATGCTTGTTTCTTTGGCAGTATGGATGGCCGCAGTTGAGTGGCCGCGTGTGCAAGGAATTACCGCTGGTGCGTATGACGCAGTTACGTTTTGGTATCAGATACCCACTTTATCGACATTACTCTATCCTGCTACTCCTCTTGTTTTGCTTATTATACATGTGGCTGTGTGGCGATCAGCAGCGCCTTTATATGCGTTATATCCATTTATTGCTGCATGGATAGTTGATGCGGCGGCATATACGGTGGGGTCTGTATGGGGACGGCATCGCTGTTTTCCTACTATCAGTCCGCATAAAACCTGGGAAGGTATTATCGGTGGAGTTGCTGCGCTGCTTATGGTGCATATGCTGATGTGGCTTTCAGGCGCCACAGAGCTTGCATGGTGGGTCATGCTGCTTGGTGCAGGAGTGGTTGCGGCAGCTGCGATAGCGGGGGATGTATTGGTCTCGTGGTTTAAACGGCAACAAGGCCTCAAAGATACGGGTGCGTTGCTGCCCGGGCATGGCGGCTTGCTTGATCGGTTTGACTCAGTTTTGGGAGTTATCGTGGTTGTGAGTCTGTTTGATGTGCTGTTGTACTGGTAGGTATGGATTGCTTCGCTTGCGCTCGCAATGACAAATCGTAGTGGTATGATGTTTTAATTCTGGGGGCGACTTGAGTACGTTATGTTTCGAGGGGGCAATAGAACGAAGTAATAATTTAAGGCATGAAGTGTGTCTTCCATAATTGCGATGTATAAGTGCATCTTTCATTGATTGTGACGCATGAAATGCACATCTTGTCATTGCGAGGCATGAAATGCCAAAGCAATCCATTTCTTATGTGTAGTCTTGTACGGGTGACTCGGCGAGGGAGTGCTCCTTGAGGCGACAACACAAGTAAATTTATGCCGTAAAAAACTCAACAAGCCGCTCTTGTCCAACGACTGTCTCTTCGCCAGTGGCCATATTCTTAACCCGTACAACAGACTCATTCTTTTCAGATTCACCAATGAGCACCAGCCAATCAATGCCGGCTGCATTTGCTTTTTTCAATCCTTTTTTCAGGCCACCTACCAAGATGTCAGTATAAAGACCGCCGCGATGGAGTGCTTGATGCGCCCAGAGTGCAAGCGGTGTGAGTGATTCGTCAAACGGAACAATGCCAATTGTTTTTGGTCGTGGTTGAGTGATCGCGCTGTTTTGCGTCGTTTCAAGAAGTAGCAGGAGCCGCTCCATGCCAATTGCTGCGCCCAGAGAGGGGAGTGGTTCTTTTCGGTCAAACGCACGGGCAAGGTCATATTGTCCACCACCGCAGAATGTGCTTTGCGCTCCCAGATGAGATGATGAGAATTCAAACACAATATTGTTGTAGTAATCAAGGCCTCTAACAAGCAATGGATTGTGAATGCGATTGATACTGAGCATATCAAGCAATGTGTTGAGCTGCTGCCATTGGGCGGTTGATGACTCAGAAAGATAATCGGTAATTTTTGGCGCCGTGGTGTAGAGCGCTTGGCAGGCTTCATTTTTGCAATCAAAAATGCGGAGCACATTGGTGGTAGCCCGGACACTGCAGGTTTGGCATAATGCGTGTGCATGATGCGCTAAAAACTCTGAGAGGGCTTGCTTGTGTGCGCTGCGGTCTTCGCGTGATCCGAGGAAGTTGATGCTGAGTACATACTGTTCAAGCTTGAGTGTGCGTGAGAAAAAATCGTTAAGTAGAGTAATAAAGCGTACTTCTTGTGCAAGTGATTGAATGCCTACCGCTTCGATGTTAAATTGTGAGAATTGTCTCCAGCGACCTTTTTGGGGGCGCTCATGGCGGAACATAGGCCCATGACTAAACACATTCCAGGGAGTGGTTTGAATGCCTGCTTCTAGATATGCGCGAATGGTGCTTGCCGTACCTTCAGGACGGAGACACAGAACTTCTTTGTCATTAGTCGAGAGTGTGTACATTCTTTGCCGA
>JBIKTS010000089.1:0-3708 GCA_044347985.1 Candidatus Babeliales bacterium | reverse complement strand
AATGGAAAAATGATTTAAAATAAGTGTGATCAGAATGCGGCGGGGAAACAAAAAGAAGATTTTAAATAGTTCTCTCTTGTATAAAAGAGTATTCTCTTCGTATCATTTGCTCGGTTACACTGAAATCGTAATTATTTTGTGCCGCATGAAAGGTTTTTTATATGATGCAATCGCCACAAACTCCTCCTATTCGCACCGTTTCTCCGCTGCTTAAGTATCAATCGGCTGAGCGGTGTAGTATTCCCCATGAGCCGGTGCAGCCACTTCCAGGGATGCATGAAATACGTATTGTGCTCGGGAGCGCACTCGGTATTTGGTTATTTTTAGCGCTCGCAACTGCATCGACAAGTGATCCTTCTTTTTTTAATCACTTATTTCCTACAGGGGCAGTTGCAAATTGGTGTGGTTCTTTGGGAGCGCAGTGTGCTGCATGGCTGACGGTGACATGCGGAGCTGCTTCATGGATTTGTGTGGGCATGCTTTTATTCGCATTATTTTCTCGCACTGCTACGCGGTGGTACCATCGCGCAATAACTGCTGCCTCTGCAAGTGTTATTATTGCAGCGGTAGCGCTGATTGATGCGCTTATTGGACGTGAAGTGAGTAGTGGCGGGGTGGTTGGACGCTTTTTCTTGTCATACTTAGAAGGTATTGGTGGCGCGGGAGTAGGAATGCTTGCAACAATCATATTATTTTTTGCTGCATTAGTGTTCACGCGCACAACGCTGCGCGCGTGCATGCAAGGCGTGGTGCTTTATAGTGTACTTGCGTATAAGAATATTGCCTTTGGTTTGAATCTGCTTGGTTCTGGAGTAAGCATCTTGATGCCACGAAAGAAAGATGAAGAGACGCATAATCATCCACGGTCTCAGGTAACTCCCGAGGTGACTATAGAAACTATCCCTGATACAGAAGTGAGCCCTACAGGGAGTGTGTATCCATTTCCGGGTGTGCCAGCGCATCATGATAAAAAGCATGAATTGCCACATGCGCGACCTGATAATTCTGATGTGATTGCTGAAGCAGCACCTGCTGCTCATGAAGTGCCAGCAGTAGCATTTGCCGAAGATGATGCCGATATGCAAGATATTACAAAGCCATTTTCAAGCGAAGAATTAACTCAAGAATCTGAGCAGTACAACCTTGAAGATGCAGATGATGACGATACTAATTTTGGCGGAGGTGCTCCTGCTAGTAGCGAAGGGAGTGGGGGGCATAGTTTTTTTGAGCGGCTTCCTGAAGAACCAGAAAAAATTGATGAAGAAGAGCCAATAGAAGAGGAAGAGCCGGCCGTGTATATACAGCCGGCCTCTTTTAATTTGCCGCCACTTGAACAACTGTTTACCGCGAGAAGTACCAGTGTTGCTGATGAAGCGTTTATTGAGCGCTGCAAAGAACGCGGTAGAATTCTGGAAGAAAAATTAGCGCACTTTGGTATTAATGGCCGTGTGTGTAATATTAGGCCGGGACCAATTATTACTTTGTTTGAATACGAACCAGAAGTGGGCAATAAAGTAAGTAGAATTTTAGCACTTGAAGACGATTTAGCGCTTTCGCTTAAGGCATTAAGCATTCGTATTTTAGCGCCTATTCCTGGGCAATCAGTAGTAGGGTTTGAAATAGCAAATGAAAAACGTTCATCAGTGATGTTTGGTGATATTATTGGCCGTGATGGACTTGCGGGTAGTACTGCGCATTTACCGCTCGCACTCGGAGTTGATATTGTAGGAAATCCAGTAATTGCAGACCTTGCCACGATGCCACATCTTTTGGTTGCGGGAGCAACTGGTTCAGGAAAATCAGTTGGTATGAATGTTATGCTGGTCAGTTTATTGGCGCGTGTGACACCAGATAAAGTACGGGTGATTTTGATTGATCCAAAGCGACTTGAATTTACTCCGTATGCTGATATCCCACATTTGTTGTTTCCGATTATTACTAATCCTACTGAAGTGCCGCCGGTACTGAAGTGGGTTGCAGAAGAGATGGAGCTGCGGTATGAATTAATGGCGCGTATGGGAGTGCGCAACATTGCTGAGTATCATAAACTTGATCCAGCAACTTGTTTTTCGCGAGAGCGCGAAGTAGGTATTCATGTGCATGGAATGCCGTATATTGTCGTTATGATTGATGAGCTTGCCGATTTAATTATGGTCGGTGGGCGTGAAATTGAAATGTTGATTGCGCGTATTGCGCAAATGGCGCGTGCAGCAGGCATTCATATGCTTGTTGCAACACAGCGTCCATCCGTTGATGTGGTGACCGGACTGATTAAAGCAAATTTTCCGAGTCGTATTGCATTTCGCGTGTCTACCAAAATTGATTCACGTACTATTATTGATAATGGTGGGGCTGAAAAACTGTTGGGGCGCGGCGACATGCTGTATATGAGCCCTTCAAGTATGGTTGGCATTCAGCGGCTTCATGGCGCGTATTTAACTGATAAAGAAATTGATTCATTGACTGCGTATCTCAAGCAAGAACGATCAGCATCATATTTTTCGTTACGGCAAGTTGTTGCGCAGCACAGTGAGCAAGTCGAAGAGTATAGTGATCCATTGTATGATGAAGTGTGTCAGTTTATTGGAACCGTTGACGAGATTTCTATTTCGCTTTTGCAGCGTAAATATCGGGTTGGATTTAATAGATCAGCACGTCTTATTGAAATGCTTGAGCGTGATGGGTATGTCGCAGCGGCACAAGGCGGCAAGCCGCGACGTGTATTGCGCGACTAGACGATTTATTCTTGACACGATTACTTAATAGCGTAAGATGTGCGCTCAAAGCAATGTAAGTACTTTGTAAACCATAACTGTATCAGTTTCTCGTTATAAGCAGGATCTCCCCCCATGCATATAAACGCACATTTTGTTTGTACTGTGGTCAGTAACGCTACATACCATCGGTTTGATGAATATGGTCAGTTGGTTGTAGTGCCGTTATATTTAGCAACAACATCATTATTGCCGATCTCAATTGATGCTGTACATACTCAGTCTGGCGGTACTTGGTGGTATGTTCAATCACGCGCGAATGGAAATTCATTTTTAGAGTTATACACGAGTGTTCGAGCGCGTGGAGTAGCGACTGTGGTGGTTACTTTTCAGCAGTGGCTTATTTTGCAAGATTTGCAACCGGAGCTGCGCATCTCTCTTGAAGTTATTGTAGTTTCAGATGGAGTCAGTGCACTCTATGATACTGCCCGTGCCTGGCGGCTTCAGTGTATGGTTCCTATTATTGCAGTAGCCGGATCGATTGGTAAGACAACTGCAATTGATATGCTTTCTAAGGTTTTTGCGGTTGATAAGCTTCCGATATTGGTGTCAAGTTCATATGACCATTCTTTAGTTCAGATTGCAGAATGTGTTTTACATATTACTGATAAACATGTCGCAGCGATTTTTGAGGTGGGTACCTGGTCAGTTGGCGATATGCGTATATGTGCCGATTTACTTCGGCCAACACTGGCATTAATTACTGCCGTATGTCCGGCGCATTTGCGGGAAATAAGTGATTTGCGGAGTATTGCTTCTGAAAAACAACAAATTTTTTCTTTTTTTAGCCCCAGTCAGATAGGGATTGTTTGTGGCGATTACTCAGTGCTCGCAACTCATGCTTATGAGCATCCGATTGTACGCTTTGGGTTAAAGAATAAAAATAGTATTACAGCGCGCAAAGTAACTATTTTTAAAGATATTGATGGTGTTC
>JBIKTS010000093.1:0-3515 GCA_044347985.1 Candidatus Babeliales bacterium | reverse complement strand
AGCGCACTTGCATACTTTTTATATATTCCGTTTGATATCATTGTAAAAGGATTACGGCAGTATCTACCGGTGCGAGGACAATTTGATATGCAATCAATGCGTGATGGTCGGGGTGTTATTATTAATGATAACCATAGCATTAGCCCTGACAGTGTAAAAGCTGCGTTGCATGCGATTCATATTATTACTGAGCCTTCTAAGAAAATTGCAGTACTTGGCAATATTCCTGATTTAGGTGAGCGTGAAAGTTTTTGGCATCGCCATGTTGGCCGCGAGCTCATTAAAACACGTAGTATCTCTGATTTAATATTAGTGGGTGATGCAACACGTTCTATTCGCCATGTTGCCCCAGCAACAATGGATATTTGGGTTGCTGCAGAGTGGAGTGATGCACAAAAAACATTAGATTCTCTTCTGCTTCCTGCCGGAAATTTAGTTTTGGTGAGTGGTGCTGCACCTTCAGCTATCAACCAATTAGTATCCGAGCTTATTTAGATATACATTATTTTTTCATAAGTCTTGTCATTCTCTCTTTCTTATAACTAGAGTGCTGCTCACTGCATGTAAAACTCTTCACCTATTTAAAATACAGAGGGAGGTGCCTAATGGCCGAGCGCATAACAAGTACCACATTAAATGAGCATGATCGTGGCTTAATTGATGTTGTAACCGGGTTACCCCATAAAATTTTACGGTACCACACGCTTGATGGCTTGGCGCAAATGGTTTTACATGATCTCGGTCATGAAGATGGTTTTGGGTTTAATCGTGCGACGTATTTGATTGATAATCCTGATTTTGACCATTTGGTTGGCGTTGCAGGGTTCGATCGAACAGAATGTTCATTACATAAAAAAAATATTTGGGAGCACCCAGAGTGTTTCTGCAGTGACATGCAGGCAGCTGATTTTCATAATACAGTTCGCCAGAAAGTGAATGCGAGTTTTGCACGGCAAGATATTGATTTAAATGATGCTGAAGATGTAAAAGCCCTTGGGTTTGAGCTTGGCATTAAAGATCCGTATTATTTTTCATGGAATATGAAGCATGGCAATCATGGACTGTTTATTTTTGAAAAAAATGATGCAATTTGTTTGTGGCGCCAAGGTTTATTAAAAAACATTAGCGCATTACTAAGTATGTGTGGGCGCAAGTAAGAGTACAAGATTTTGATCAGTGCTGATTTTTAATTTTCTGGTATATTCCTCATATCATGTTAGGTTCACAGCAGTAAAAAACTAACATATTTAAAATGGGGGTCAGTACTATGAAAAAAATATATGTGGTCGTTTCTTTTATTACTTTAGGCTTTTTGCAAGCATCTTTGCTGATCAGCTCTGACACTAACTCGTCGCATTCAGACTCTTCAACGTGCAGTGACGAGGGAAGTAGTCCTGCATATTTGGATGATTGTTTTTTAGCGATCAGCAGCAAAGATATTGAAAAACTTGCTGCAAATATAGGGAAAGTTCCGAATATAAACGCGTGTGATGCTCATGGATACAGCTTGCTTACGTATTTAATAACATATTGGGACCCGTGTGATGCTCATAGAGAGGCATTAAATATGCTGCTGACACATGGCTGCGATGTAGAGAGGCGTGATAACAATAATTGTTTTCCTTTGCATGCTGCGCTGCAGTCAGCTGATGCATTTGTGGTGCAAACATTATGGGATGCTGGGGTAGATATTAATCAAATTGCTTATGAGCATAAAAGCCCTTTGCATGTAGCTGCGGTATGGGGAAATTGGTCTCATGTGCGTTTCTTGCTACAACACAAAGCATTCGTTCATGGAACTGATATTTATGGTGATACGCCATTGCATAGTGCGTTCTTAGAGGGGTACGATGATAAGTATGAAGATGATTCTATTATTAAAATAGTTTCCGGTTTACTAAGGGCGGGCTGTGATATTAATGCCCAAAATATAGAAGGTGATACGCCACTCCATCTCTTGTTGATGCTTGAGCCGGAGCAATGTACTCTTGAACAAAAGAAGAAGCTCGTGCGATTATTTCTACAAAAGCGAACATTTGATGAGTCAATTCAGGACAAGGCTGGGAAAACCATTGCTGATTTAGCAGCAGAATCAGAATTTCCTTTGGCTGAGATTAAAGGAGAATTAATAACGTATAATTTGCGCTTTCGTGGGATAAAGCGAGCGCGAGGGGTATCTGTTTAGCTGCCTCGCAAAATAGTTACTACAGAAAGTTTTTTTAGTTGTGCAAGAGGAATGTGGCAGGCTGCATATCCCAGTAACATTGTTGCACAAAATACAATAATGACATGCAATGGTTCTATGATTGCAGGCACATATGATATGTAATAAATATCTGGGAGTGGTATCAGTTTGTAGGTTTGTAAAAACCAAGAAATATTACAAGCCAGTGTTATGCCGATTGCAGCTGCATACATAATAATACGCATACCAAGACGTACAAAAAGCCAATATAACTGAGTGCGGCTCATCCCGAGTGTCGTCAAGAGAGCAATATCATGTTGCTTGTGTTGAATAAACATAAAAAGCAAACTTATCATTAGCATGCTTGCAACACACGCAATGAGACCAAGTACGATACTGAGCGCATATTTTTCAAGTTTGAGAGAAACGACAAGGTCTGGATATAATTCTTTCCAGCTGCGTACCGAAAGCCCTGGCAAAAGAGCGGCAATCTTAGTTGTTTCTTCTTCGTAGTACGTATCAAGGCCGATAACATACCGCTGCCATATAGAATTCAGAAAAGAATAGATAGAAAAAGAAGGAGTTTGCCAGGTCGGCGTTTTAAGAGATAACGCAAGTTGATCTGCTCCGGTGCAATCTTCAAATAAAGTGCTGAGTGTTTCACGACTACAATAAGCAACATTTGCGTCATATTCTTCAAGGCCCATAGAAAAAATCCCACTCACGATTAAATCTTTTTTTTCAAGTGTAATCTTGGTATTACTTGCGTGTAGTGGCACGTGCACAGAGATATGAGAGCCAAGCCATAGTTTATTGTTGAGCGCACATTGTTTGCCGATAATAATTGAAAAAGGGGTTGTAAGGAGCGCTTCTAGTGATTCTTGGCGAGGAGCTAATATTTTATCTCGTAGTGCAGTTGTTTGTTCTTCGGTTCTGCCACAAATACCTTTTAAGAACAGTACTTGTGAAGCAGAATCTTTAGTAAGAATAATGTGGCGGGTGCTGATAGGCGTTATGCTGTTAACTGCGGGGCAGTGCGTGGTGAGAAATTGAGATAATTGAGTAATGTCGATCTGATTGCCCGGACTTTCAATAATAATGTCACTATTAATCCCTTTCATCTTGCGTGCAATTTCATATTCAAATCCGTGCGTGATACTCAGCGCAAGCATCAGTGCGCATGAGCCAATTCCGATGCCGATATAGCAGAGTAATTTTATGATACGCAAAGGGCGCGGAATGCGTTTTGAAAATAAGTATGCATGTACTAAAGTCTGGCGTGGAGTTATTTGTTTCATATAAACCTTTTAAAGAGTGTGAAAGCGCGAGT
>JBIKTS010000052.1:0-6410 GCA_044347985.1 Candidatus Babeliales bacterium | reverse complement strand
TCTTCGTTTGTCGAAGTATTTGTAGGAACCGGAGCGCAGCGAGTGCGTGAACTTTTTAATAACGCTCATCAAACAGCCCCTGCCGTAATTTTTATAGATGAGATTGATGCAGCAGCCAAAAAACGGGGCGGTGATGGCAATGGTGGTGGTGGAGAGCAAGAATACCGACAAACCACTCTTGAGCTCTTAACCCAAATGAATAAACTCAATCATCAAAGCCGAATTTTGGTAGTTACTGCAACTAACTGCATTCAAGATGTTGATGATGCATTTAAAGCACCTCATCGCTTTGATGTAATCACTATTGGCCTCCCAACGCCAGAAGGTCGGGCAGCGACTCTGCGCCATTACCTCAACCGCCTTCCTCGCGTGTCCGTCAGCGATGCAACAATTCAAGATGTAGTTGAAAAAACGAGAGGCTTTAGCCAGTCTCAAATAAAATCTGTGGTAAATGGAGCGGTACAAATTGCTATCAGTGATCCCCGCGCAAACAAAGTTGAAGATTCCCATATCCTGCTCGCGCTTGAACAAGCTCGCAATGCGATGAGGACCAGTATTTTTGGCAGCAAGCAATCAGAATATGATCGCCTTTCGTTTAATGACATTGGGGGCCTGGAAGACGTTATTAGCGAATTTAAATTCTTAGTATACAGCCTGCGTTATCCAGAAAAACTCAAGGAATTCGGCGTCAATCCACCCAAGGGAATCCTCCTAGTAGGACCACCAGGAACCGGTAAAACAATGCTTGTTCGGGCTCTTGCCAACGAAGCTCATTGCCAAGTTATCAGCGTATCGGGCGGTAATTTTGATACCAAATTTTTAGGCGAAGGTGCACAAGAAATTAGAAAGCTATTTGCCAGCGCCAGCATGGTCAGCCCTTGCATTATCTTTATTGATGAATGCGATGGGATCACCAGCCCACAATCAGTTAACGAGCTGCTCACCCAAATGGATGGTTTTGTAAAAGAGAATGCGGTCATCGTAATTGGCGCAACAAACCACCTGGAAGCAGTTGATTATCGCCTCCGCCGCGAAGGACGATTCTCCCGAATTGTTCCTATTTCACTCCCCGCAGAGGCCGAGCGTCGCAAAATTTTTGAACTCTATATCAACAAACTACCCAAGGTTGATCTGACCGACGTCCCATATGATACGCTGGTTTTTTACACTGAAGGATTCAGTGGCGCCGCCATTCGCAATATCGTCAATGACGCCGCAATGTATGCATGTATTAACGGCTCAGAATGCATACAAGCGCATCATTTTCATGCCGCATTGGAACGGTCGCTGCAATCCCAGCACCAAAGAGGACAGTAAAAAAACGCTGGACTATAGCTTTTTCTCACTGTATCTTCATATAAGTACATAAAAAATGTACAACTATCCACACTTATTTCTTGGGGAAGAAATCTATATGTTTCGTTTTTATATTACAGCCATACTTGGCTGTTGCCTGTTTATGGCGCAGCCATCACTGGTGCATGCTGCACGCAGCACACACCAAACATTATCACGCTCGATGCTTGCTAAAAAGAAAAAAAAACGCGCAATTTACATTACGGTTGGCACCGCTGCACTTATTGCAGTAGGAATCGGAGCAGGAGTTTGGGCGTATACTACATGGAGAAATGGGCAGCAGAGTGACACTCCACATCCTGGCAATGCGGCAGCTCAGCCTGATGCAAGCGATGGAACAACCGCGTCTACAGGTCCATATGCAGCAGCCGGTGCGACAGGCAATCCGGAAGAATCAGGTGCTGCAAAAGAAGGTCATGCGACAGATGCAGCAAGCAGTCCGGAAGCACCAGGTGCTGCACAACCCGAACCAGCACAAGCAGGTGAGCCCGCGCCACACACACCAAAGAGAGTAACAAAGGCAGGAAGTTTTTCAAGAACAAACGAAAATCCAACGACATCTCCTGTTCAGGGGTCACCAAGCAGGGTAAGAACTCCTCCATCTACAAGTCTCAACCCTCTTCCACCACTCCCCGAATCACCAGCCCCGGAGCTCAATGACGGCTTCCTAGGATCCACCCCGCCACACAGCGGTGCTGGTAGTAGTGTGTCACCAGACACTAAAGCAAAATATATCCCCAATTGCCTCCTGTTCTATCTAATGGTATTTGGAGAAAATTATTATAACAAGTCACCAGCTGAACTCGATAGCGCTCGCAGCCCTTTTGAGGAATTTATAAGGTCTTTTCAAGTTTCGCCTGGTCTGACAGACGAAGAAGCAATAGAGGAAATGCGAGCACAGTACAAGCCACTCGCCAAGCAAAAAGAACAAGAGATGCGAAATTTATTTGCCCACACTGCTACAACCCCTGAACGACCACTTCTCCCTCCAACTGAGCAAATGCAACCGAGCCGCCTTGATTTTGGTTCTGCTGCAGGTGGTGGTACTGCTGGTGCGTGAGGGAAATAGGCAAGCACCGCATATGATCAACTTGATCTAAATATCCATGCCGCTGATTCTGCAGCCGCTCATGACGCGCATATGTCTCAAGAATGGTACGCACTTCTGGTGATTGGTAGCGATAATTGCTTATTTTCTCTTTTGTATGTTGAATCATCAAAAAGCAGGCCTCTCCCTGATATTGAGTCAGAATAATTGAATACGCTTGTTTCATACCATCAAGCCACGGCAAATATGGTTTGGGAGTTACTTCTTGCGTTGCCTGCACCAGAGGAACTGGGCCAGTGATAATTGAATCATCAGCTGCATACACCGTTACCAGCGAAGAAGGACGTCGCTGAGTAATCTCGATACGAAAATCATACGTGCCCGTCTGCCGTGCAGCGCTTCCCGCAATATACAGTACCACGCCAATGCCGCCAGTTTCATCAACCACATCACGCGCGTCAATCACAAAGTGAGCGGTCATTTGCCCGTTGCCATCATCTTGCAAAGCAATACTGCGTTCCCATGCCACAGTGGCGGCAGGAGACTGCAATTGAAACGAGCGAGTAGAATGAATTGCCGGAGCACTCGCTTCCAGCGATTGCGCAGGAACTACCGGAATTGCATGAGTAATACAATTGGTTGGCTCAAAAATATGGGTGGTTGCAAGCTGGCCAATAGTGCCATGGAGCATAACAGTGCTCCAAAGCATACTCAGACCATATATCATTTTCATCATGATTACTCCTTAAAACAGTGGATCATTATGAGTGATATAACAGATGAATTCCTCTTTTGTGTATACTCTGCAAAGTTATTTTAAACTACAAAAGAGACGACCGCTCATTACGTTATTATTTAATGATTTTGCCACCATGCACAACACCGAGAACTTCTGCCTTGCTGTCACAATAAACAACTCCATCACCGCTTTCAAAAGTAACATCGCCGGTTATTTTTGTGGTGCCATATATATAAAGGGTGTGAATATCATCTTCATCATCGCTATCGTTTCTGAATGAAAACAAACTAAACAACCACCGCAACCAAGAAATATCGGTCTGCCAACCGCTACGAGATGAATTTGTCTGAGCAACCGTCACACTCCCATTAACCGTAGTATCATACAATTTTGCTTTACTGCTACATTGTAACTCATGAACTGTAGAGTTACGCAACGTCAATCGACCAGAAGAATTCATGAACCCTTCAACCATTAATTCATCCGCTTCGCACGAGCCAGAAGTTTGACAATCTTTTGCTATGCTCACCCGGGTAGCAGTAAGACTACCACTCAGTGTTAATGATTCGAGTACTGCATCTTGCAAACCAGTGCTGCCAGAGAAATCACAGGTATTGGCGGTAAGCCCAGTGCCACGCCTACTACCACTACCGGTAAAATGACCGCGCACGGTTAAATCGGTAAATTTACAAGATCCGGAACAGGTCAGGTCATTAACAACAACTCTTGTGAGTGTACTAGACCCACTCGTTTTTAACTGATCAAACGTCACATCAGCAAACGTGCTCGAACCGGAGACTGATTGCTTGGTCGCATTAAGCGATAATGATGCACACAAAAAAAACAAACCTGATAGTATATTCATACAAACCTTTTCAAAAAGTTTACGCCAGTAGCCGCAGCAAAATCTCGGTCATTAGTTTTGGATTACCTTTGCCACCCGTCTCCTTCATGGCAAGCCCCACAAAGAACCCAAACATGCGCTGATTGCCTTCGCGGTATTTTGCAGCCACATCAGGATTAGCATCAACAATTTTTTTACACAGCACCTCAAGCTCTGCGGCGTTGCTGACTTGCTCAAGACCTTTTTCTTTTACAATCACAGAGGCAGACTTACCAGTTGCTGCCATCTCAGCAAACACTTCTTGAGCAACCTTGGTATTAATAACATCAGTATCAATAAGCTGCACCAACTCACCCAGCATCTGCGCAGAAAGAGGGCTCTTTTCTATGCTCAATTTATGTTCTTTTAAATATCCCAGAATATCGCGCAGCACCCAGTTAGCAATCAGTTTTGGTTTGTTATACACGGCACACGCATCTTCAAAATACGTTGCCACTGCTCTGTCTTGAATAAGAACATCAGCATCATATTCAGATAGCCCGAATGATTGCATAAAGCGCTCTTTTTTATCAAACGGCAACTCTGGCAAACACGCTTGAGCACGAGCAATCCACGCATCATCAATCACTACCTGTGCAAGATCTGGCTCAGCAAAATAACGATAGTCGTCTGCATCAGTTTTGGCACGCATAAACAGTGTCTTCTGATCTTTCTCATTCCACAATCGAGTCTCTTGTCGCACTGATCCGCCTGATTCTAAAATCTCTATCTGGCGCTCAATCTCATAATTAATCGCTTGCACAATAAACTTAAACGAGTTGACGTTTTTCACTTCAGCACGAGTGCCCAATTTTGTTGCACTCTTTTCTTTTACTGAAATATTAATATCAGCGCGAAATGAACCTTCTTCCATGTTAACGTCAGAAATCCCCAAATATTGCATCACAAGACGCAAATTCATCAAATATGATTTTGCTTCATGAGCATTAGCAATATCAGGCTCACTGACAATTTCAAGCAGCGGAGTCCCTGCACGATTCAAATCAACCAAACTTTTTCCATCCGCACCATGAATCGTCTTACCCGCATCTTCTTCCATATGAATACGGCCGATACGAATTTTTTTAATCTCGCCAGTAAGTGTTTCTGCTGGCAACCAACCATTATGGCAAATCGCAACATCACCTTGCGTGATCTGATAATTTTTAGGCAAATCTGGATATGCGTAATGTTTGCGCGAAAACTCACTGACCGGAGAAATACGACAATGCGTTGCAAGACCGGCCATCACCGCATACTCAATAACTTTTTGATTGAGCATCGGAAGCACACCAGGATAGCCAGCACAAATTGGACAAATATTATGATTCGGCTCAACACCAAAAATATTAGGGCATTCACAAAATATTTTTGATTCTGTTTTTAATTGTACGTGAACCTCAATACCAATAGTCGCTTCATACTTTGGAAATGCGATCAAAATGTTTGGCGTTTGCTCCATAAACTGCTTCCTCTACTCAGTATCCCACAATTACTCTGCGCGCCCAATATTATATTGATCGTGCCCTAAAGACTCATTCAATTCAAGCACAATACGTGCACCCACTTCTTTTTCAAGCGCCAAAATTGCATTGTATTCATTATGAATAATGTGATGAAAAATATCAGGAGAGAATACAAAGAGATATGGTCCTTTGAGCGCTTCTTTAAAAATTCTGCTCTGACATTTTGCAAGCAGTTCGTGAGTCAATGTAGACAGCGACTTCACATACCCAAGCGATTTGCAATGAGGACAGGCACGCAGTAACTGCTGGCTCAATGTTTTACCTGAACGCTTACGTGTCATCTGCACTAATCCAAACTCAGAAATTTTGAGCGTAACTGATTGAAACTTATCTTTCTTTTTTAATGCGCGCTCTAAATGCGCAGAAAGCTTTTGCCGATTTTGACTTGAGAACATATCAATAAAGTCGATAACAATCAGCCCACCAATATTACGAAGCCGCAACTGACGCACAACTTCATCAGCCGCTTCTAAATTGGTTTTGAGAATAGTTTCTTCCATATTATCTTTACCGGTGTAACGACCAGTATTCACGTCAATCACCGTCATTGCTTCTGCTGTATCAATCAGCAATGTACCACCGCAACGCAGCTGCACTTTTCTCTGAAGCGCTGCTTCAATCTGCTGATCAATTTCATACTTTTCAAACAACCCGGGCTTTGTGTCATGATACAAAAGCTTATCAGCACTCTCAGGCATTAAGTTTTTGATATAGGTCGAAACCGTCTGAAAGTCACTCTTATCATCAATCACAATCTGCTGAATATCTTCACCAAAATGCTCTCGCACAACACGCAAGCTCAAAGGAAGATCGGTAAATAAACATTCACCCGGAGCAGCTTTAGAAAATTTCTTTTGA
>JBIKTS010000042.1:0-7356 GCA_044347985.1 Candidatus Babeliales bacterium | reverse complement strand
CTCGAACTGATGCAGGATTTGGCGCAGGTGCAGGCGCGGGAGCTGGAGCTGGTACAGGTGCTGGTGCTGGAGCTGGAGCTGGTGCTGGTGATAGAAATCAAATTACGACAACTCAACAATTGTCAGACTATATGAAAGCTTTTAAAGCAGGGAAAATTATTGAAACAAAGAGCACCATTCAAACGCTTGAAGGGTTGCTCGCAGATGCTGAAGAAACATTGAGAGGTGCTTCTGATTTAACTAATCTAGCGCCACTTGCGCGGTGGGCAAAAGTCCAAACAGCGCTTGAAGGTGAACGTAAAGTGTTGAGTGCAGTACAAGCGATGCCTGAAATAATGTATTACCCCGTGCAAGAGTTGATGTATGGCTATACGCAGGCACAGCAGACACTTACTATGCTGGATCGTGTTGATCGTGAAAAACTTGCAACGGTGCTCAGTAAGTACCGCTCTCATGCTGCGAAAGATCCACGTGCAAGAAGCAAAGAGACGCGCGATGCATTAAAAGAGGCGCGTAATCAATTGGCACTCTATTATGAATGTGTCCTTGCGCTGTATGATGATTTTCTTCAAGCGCTTGATGGCTTGTGGTTATTGTCTGGCCATAAACTCACTCAGCAGTGTGAAAGTAATAAAGCATTTTTGATGGGGGTTGAGCAAGCGGGTAAGCAGTTCGATCAGCGTGCAATTACATTAGGTGAGCTTGCAAATTCTGATATGAGTACATTAAAAACTACACTTGCCGCAGAAGCTGATAGTGAAGCGTTTGCGCTTAAAATGCAGAACCGCTTGAAAGCGTATGAAAAACGAGCACAGGTTATTTGGCAAGGTGACGGATACAGTGCTATTGGGCAGCGTGAGCTGATTGAGCAGCGTCAGGCTGAGTTGCAAGAAGCGCTTGATGATGCGGCAGAAATTCGCAAAAAGAAAGGCGCTACTGACCCTGATTTACAAGTAGCTGTCAACCGTGTTGCGGCAGCACGCACCGCACTTGAAGCAGATCAAGGTCGGGCTGATTTACAGCAATTGCTACAATCTGCTCGTGCAGCGTTGCAAGAAGTGGTGACGCGTATTCGCGCAATTGATGATGAGACTCCTGATGCAACAGCAGCATCGCGCCTAGGTATGCAAACGCTGCTGAAAGAAAGTTTTGTCTTTAAACATCAGAAAGATTTGGGATCTCCGTTTGTGAATGGATTACTTGGCGCGGTCAGCAAGCATTTGTCATTATTTAAAGAGATGCAGCCGGTACGTGCAGAATTTGAAATGCGTCTGCGAGGGGTGCTTCGTATGTATCCTGCGCTTGCAGTAAGTCTTCCACTTATCCGTGTTTTGGCAAATAGATTTGCGCCTGGTGTGATTACCGAATGGGTGTAATGATGAGAAGGTATGGTTTTTTTCTGGCAGCACCGGGATTCTTTTTGCTTGCGAGCGCCATGCCGGTGTTTTCATATGCAGCAACTGCTGCATATGACTTGGGAACGGGAAATACTCTATTTAATCGGGTAATAAAGCCCCTTGCAGCGCCAGTAGTATCATCTGAAAAAAAAGAACCGAGTGCTGTTTTTCAGCAACTTGCGCAGCGCCCTCCGGTAGCAATTGTGGATGATTTAAGAACAATAGTTATTGAAGAGAAAGATCCACTGGTACAATTTTGTGCTATGCAGGCGGATGCATATGCGTTACGGGATGCTGATTTAATGCGTGATGTGACATTGGCGCTCAGAAAAGACTCAGGTTTATTTGCGAAGATAGTTCAAGTGCGTCAGTCGATTATGCAGCAATGGGAGCAGTGGTTTGACGCAGAAAAAAAAGAAGAAACGTATGCAGCACTTCTTGCGGCGTATGAAAAAGAACTGAAAAAACAAAAAATTGTCTCTTCTGATAGCGCTGCTGAGTTTGCTCGCAGGACAGTGCTTGCCGATTATCGCAATGCTGAGTTTGTTGATCAAATGCTCCAATCAATACGGGGGAGCGCATATTATTCCCTGTTATTTTTTGTGCTTGGGTATCCGATAACTGATGGTGAAAAGATTGCTCGTGAGGTGAATGGGGTAGCGCTCAATGATCAAAGTACTCGGCAGCGCATGCTTGCTGATATGATTGTTGCGTATCGTCGTGAATATGATGCGATATTTGCAACGGCATGTATTTCCAGTGGATTGACCTTTGTGCGCGAGAGCGAAGCGAATGCTAAATTTTTTAAAACATGTATGCGTAATGAATACAGCAATACGAGCGCAGTAGCATCCGACTTAAGTTCAGCAGACGAATTAAGTCCTCGATTTGATGCAATTTTGTCTGCTGCACGTGCATATGCGCATAAAGAAGCTGCTTCGTTTATGAATGCGAAATGTGCAAAAATTACTCAACTGCTGACTTTGTTTGCTGCGCGTCTTGAGGTTGTGCGTGTGTCGGATTCTTTGTTTACGTATCCTACTGCAGATCAGGCTTCGCGCGAGAAATTGTCGGAAGGTTCTTTGCAGAGTATTTTATTAGGCCTTGCGTATCGAGTGAGTCAGCAATTATTAATGCGGCACGAATACATTATTACATCACAACAAATTCAAAGTTTTTTTGTACAAGAGTATCAAGGGCAACATCGTTTGCAGCATATTTCTACCGATGTGCTCAAGGGAGAACGTTTTTTAAAATCGTCTCAAGAGGTTGAAAAAGCACAGCGAAAATCGTTTGAAGCACGGTGTGCTGTGTTGTTTGGTGATATTGATTTTTTGTTGCAAGGTGCGTTTGATGCTGATGTGCAGAGCGCTCTTGTTGAATATGATATTGCGCAAGGCGCAGAGCTGTATAAAAAATTGATGATTGCTGCGTGTCAGAAGAATGCGGCGCGGTGGCAGATAGTTACCAGTGAGCGACAAAATCGAATGCTTCAGATGAGCACTGGAATGATTCAAAAGTTACAGCAAGAGGTGTGGGCGTATTTACAGACACTCGGAATTATAATGAGTGATACTGAGGGGTTGCCGGACCAGTATAAAGCGTGTATTGAGTCGCTGCAGTGGCAAGAAGGGCAACGCGCTTCGTTTACCACGCAAGCGCCACTTTTCTTTTCTTCTTTATCTCGCTCAAAAAAAGGACGAGTGACGGGATCGCCTGGGCGGTATCAGGCGCTCTATAAGTTTTTTTGGTTGTGTGTTGGTGGACGATTACTTGCTGATGTTGCGCTTGCAGGGCAGAGTTCTGTTCAGGGTGATGGTGAAGTGGATCAAAAAGTTCTTGCGAGTCAGGTGCAAGAGCTGAGTCAAAGAGTTTCAGAGCAAATATCTGCTGCGCCAGAAGATGATAGTTTGGCAGGTGCATTGACGCAGGCGCAGAAAAAATTGAGTTCATTTGGTGCTACTATGAGTAGTCGTGTTGAGCAATTAAAAGGAAACGCTTTGCGATATGCCTCAGGACAATCTGGTATGAAGGGTGTAAACACCGATATTTTATATTCATTACAGGACTCAACGCAGATGCTCAAAGGTATGCAAGAGTCGGTCAGAAGTATATTTGATAAGAGTACTCAGGCGTCTGATCGATTAATAGGAAGCATTAAGGCATCACTCATTTTAGTTGATCGTTGTGTTGACTTATGTAGTAAACAAATGACATCGCTTGAAAAAGGATTCCAAAAGTTTTATGACAAAGTTAATAAATATCCATCGATTGGGACGATGATTCGTAGATTTGTCGGAGGAAGTATTAAAAGTATGCTTACTGAAGTGAATAGAGATAATGAGGTGCCTCTTGCGCGGATTAAACAAGCATTGGCTGATATGCAGCTTGTTTTGCAAGGTAAAAAGTCTTCAACAGAGTTAAAAATTTAAAAAAAGGGGATTGTGTATATGAATCGAGTAACGCAGTATCTGTATTGCCTAATGGGCGTGCTGTGTGTTTGTATTCAGGGGCTTTTCTCTGCGCAGCCGCGCACTGTATTTATTCCTCGTTCATTTAGCTCTTCTGCATTGTATACCGATGGATTTTCATTTTTAGCTAAGCGTGATACGCAGCACAATCGGGCTTTGCTATTGGGCCATACTGCTATTTATCAAGATTCATATAATGGTTCTAAAAGCGCTCCATTTTTTTTAGGAAGCACCAACCGCGAGATTTCTATTGCGCAAGATGAATCGGGCGTGCTTAATTCTGAGTGGTTTCATATAGAGAGTGCAGAAGAGAGCGTGTATGCATCAACCCTTTCAGTTACTCCTGAGCGTTCTGCGGTTGGTGTGTGTGTCCGCGCGCAATATTTTCTTGATCAGTGTTTGAATGGATTATGGGTTGGAGTGGCGCTGCCAGTTGTGCATGTGACGCATACATTAAATCCGGTTGAAGTAAAAAAAAGTGGGACATTGGTTGCAGATGATTCACAATTTGGTTCGGTTGTGCGGGCGCTTGATTGGGATAATTGGCGTGCCGGTAAGTGGAGCAGCACAGCGCAAAGTATTACGGGGGTTGATGATATTGTAACGCAGATTGGTGTTGATATTGATGGGCCACGTGGCAGTTTGCAGCAGCTTGCATTAGAACTTGTTATTCCGGTAGGGAGTAAAGCTACAGGGCAATATCTATTTGAACCGCTTCTTGGTATGCAGGGGTCGCTTGCAATAGGAATTAGTTTAAAAACGGTGTCAGAACTTTTTAAATTGAATGAGAATTGCCAGTTGCTGTATGTAGGGCATGTCGGATATCGCTATCATACACGATCAACGCAATCTCGTTTGTTTGATTTGAAGGGGCAACCGTTTTCGCGGTATTTAATTTATATGGATACTGATTTGATTCCGAATGATACTAATGTTGCATTAAAAGCATCCAATGGGACTAATTTCTTTTTGCGGGAGTGTTTGGTAACACCGGGCGCGACAGGACAAAGTGTGAATGCGCTGCAATGCAGGCTGGGAAGGCACCATATTAATGCGGGATATATGTATTGGTGGCGCGTAGCAGAGCAATTGTCATTTGCAGCGCCAATGGATAGAACATTTGCAGTGCCTTCGCCGCAAGGCGTTTCGGTTGGGGGAAGCCCGGTGCAAGTCTGGATGACGGGGGCGCAAATTACTGATAGATATTCTGCTGCTGATCCTGCTGTTTCAACCAGTCCATCGGTAGTGCGTGATATAGAATTTGATATTGATAGTGGCGCGATGCCGTACGTAGCATCGCATACATTGTTTCTTGATTACAGTAGCTCATTTGTCCATAAATCTATGACGTGTACCGTGCGCCTTGGGGGTGGATATGAGTTTTCTCAGGTTCCTGCGGTACTTGATACGTTGCATATATGGTGTGGTATCGGAATAACTATTTAAGAGGTGAAGGTATGAAGTATTTTAAAATTTTGTATGGGTGTGTGGTACTTGCAACTATTATTAGTGGTACCGCTGCTGCGCGAACAGTATTACAGCATCGTGATGGATCGTATATAGCAGGTAAGCTTGCTGGGCGTGTAGATACTATTTTTAACAATTTATCACTTGATATTCATAATAAAAAAATTCTGCTTCGTCAGGAATTGGCTCATGCTGAGCAATTAAAACTTCCACTGCTTGCAGAAAAAATTACTGCGATGCTCGCGCTGCTTGTTGTGCAGGGAAGATCACTTGAACCGTATGTTGCTGATGTAGCATCAGCGGTGCGCGATGACTCGGATGTTGAATCTGATATTTTTGACACACCAGAGTCTGTACTCGCGGCGACGCTTGATGGCGGAGAGCAAGCTGCTTCTGACTCATCTGTAGAAGCGTCTAGTTCTGATGCGTTGACTCCTCATCAGATTAGCCAATTTGGTACTGAAGTTATTGAGCGAGCAGCGGCGTATAGTGATAGGCTCTTGATTGCAGGAACACCATCTGTATCAAGTCATCGTATTGCAACACTCGGGTTGTTTGTTCGTCGTATTAAAGCTGATGCTGAACTGCTCGCACGTACTCAAGACGCAGTCAAAGTATGTAAAAAAATATACGATTTACTCGCGACAAATGTGTCGCTTCAAAAATTTGTCGGCGGCTTTAAGAAGCATATTCAGAAAAAATATGCGGCATCAGTAGAAAATATTGAAGGTGCTATAAACTTTAAAGTGTTTGAAGTGTTGGTGTATTACAGTGGTGATGAAGATCAAACTGCTGAAGAAATCGTAGGAGACTTTCTCTCATCGTACAATTCGTATGTGACGCCGCAGCATATTATTACACCACAGGAAATTGATTTCCCTGTGCGTGATTGGGCGCGTACTTTGCTGGCTACTGATAATGTAGTAAAACATATTATGCTGGTGTTGAGTTTTGCTATGGAAGAGGTTAAGCATGACGTGCGAAGAGAACCCCTTGCAAAACAACTTTATGATGATGTCCAAGGCCAAGTATCTGAAGCATTGGCGTTACTTGAAGAAGATGGGGTTTCAGTTTCTGATACTGAGCGTGCACATCCTCTTGAACTTGCGCAGCAATGTTCGCATCAAGTGCAGGCGCTCTTGAGCGCTGAAGGAGCAGTATTTTCGCCTGAGCAACAAGCGCGTGTTGAGCGATATGTGAATGTGGTTGATCAGATTAGTCAGCTGACGTCAGATTATGACATGGTAGTGCGTGAAATGGCTGATACTGCCGCAGTTTCTCGGTTGGTTCATGATATTTCTCAATTGCCAGAATCGGAGCAGCAAATTCTTAAAGATTCGTCATCGCTTGACCCGTCAGTCTTACAAGAAATTGTCCCCGTATTTGGAGATGAGCAAGATGCTGAAGGAATGGAAGGGTCGTATGATCGCATGCCACGCAAGCGTCGCTCTCGTATGAGTACTGGTGCAAAAGTAGGCATAGGGCTTGGAGTGAGTGCGGCAATTCTGTTGGTGTTGTGGCAAGGTGTTACGATGCAGCAGGCATTGAAATCAACACAAACGGCTCGAGAATCATTCAACAAGGCTAATGCTTCTCCTGACGCGCGAATACCAAAGACGATTACGTTCTGGGATATGTTGACGAATCCAAAGACTCCACTCGGAAAAGTTACGCATTTGTTTGAGAGCGTTAAGGTGTAGTTTTTGCCTTGCATAAACCACATCGTTATGGCAATCTCTGATGGTTGTATGTTTTAAATGTATATGTTTTGTATTACATACAGCTCATTATGGAGAATAAAAATTCATCGGTAAATATCACGCGCCTTCATGATGGTTTTATCTGTGCTGTCATGATAGGTGAGGTTGATATGATTATACAAGCCCGTTTGTTGGGTATTCTTTTAGTTTTGAATATGAGTGCTGTTTGTTCTGATGGAGTGTCTAATGCAATGCATCAGCAGCGTATGATTCTTGAGTCGCCAGCGAGCACCGAGTTGCAGCGAATAGAAGCGATTAATG
>JBIKTS010000041.1:0-7481 GCA_044347985.1 Candidatus Babeliales bacterium | reverse complement strand
CAGAGCATAGGGAATTATTGGTGCATGCGTATATGTATGCCCGTGATGAATATGCTAAGCCAGAAAAGCTGGCTCAGCAGCTCAGGCAGTTTCTTGATCTCCAGCGCGTACCGCGGCGGATTGATTGTTTTGATATTTCCCACAAACAAGGACATGCAATGGTGGGGGCATGTGTACGGTTTACTGATGGCAAACCAGATCCTTCTGGGATTCGTCATTTTCATATTACTACGGTTGATGGGCAAAATGATTATGCTTCGCTGCAAGAGATTGTGCAGCGTCGATATAAGACTCATGCTGATTTACCTGATTTAATTGTGATTGATGGTGGGAAGGGTCAGTTGAGCGCCGCAGCGGCAGTACTTACTGAGATACTTGCAGGCACACAGGTTGATCTTGTAAGTTTGGCAAAGCGAGAAGAAACAGTGTATTCAAAAAAATTCCCTGAAGGGAAAGTTCTGAGTACAAAGTTGCGTGCACAGGGTTCATTAGTGGCACTTCGTGATTATGCACATCATCGCGCGATTTCATTCCATAGAAGTGTCAGCAGTAAGGAGTTTTTAGATGAGTAATATTCTTGCAATATACGGCGCAAGCGCGCTGGTTTTGGCGGTGATTGACGGATTTTGGCTTACGTTTTTTATGAAATCATTTTACCTCAAACATTTGGGCCATTTATTTGCACCCTCATTTGTTGCAACACCAGCGGTACTTTTCTATCTTACTTACCCATTAGGTATTGCAGTATTGGTTGTTGAGCCGAACAGTAATGGTACCTGGGTGCAAGTTGCATTGCGCGGCGCATTGCTTGGGTTTGTTGCATATGGTGCGTATGATTTTACTAATCATGCAACATTAAGAGATTGGCCTGTTCTTGTGACAATAGTTGATCTTGCATGGGGTACATTTGCAACCGCTTGTGCATCTGTTGCTACGTTTTTTATTGTTCGATATTGGATCTAGTCGCATTTTTTGTTTTGATGATCTCTTTACAAGGCGCGAGGTAAACCCCTACTGTTTGTTTGGTTTTTCAAAGGAATAGTATTGTTGTGTGCTGTTTTATAACAGATACAGCAGGCTCTCGTGGTTCATTGTTATCTTCCTCTTTCATGGCCCATTATTGCAGCATGCGCCGCGTTTCAAGCGGTGTGCTTTGCAGTAAGTGCCTATTGTGTCTATCAATGGTATGGCGTGCACGGAGATGGTGGGGCTCCACCAGTGGTTTCTCAGTGTGTCATGCAGGAAGAGTCACGTGATGATTATAATATTGGTGTGTATGCCCACAAGAGTGGCTGCCGGGTGGTTGAGTCTGCTGATAGCATAAAAGTGTATGGCTCTGCATCTGCTCTTGTTCAGTTTACCTGCGCTTGTTTTGCTGTAGGCATTACCTACAGTTCGTATATTGTCCGACCATCGGGCAAAAAAGCAGTTTTCTGTATGCAGGTGGTTGTATGAGCAAGCGCTTCTGTATTCTATTTTTTATTCATACGACGTCGGCATGCGGTCAGATGCAGCCATTAATTCAACCACTTCCCCCACAGCCGGCGACCGAAAAGCAAGAGATGAGCACCCGGCGTATTGAAGATTTTTTACAAGATTGTTTTATGCATCCGCAACTTCAAAAACCATTAGAGGTATCGGTATGTCAAAAACCGCTGCGAGATGTCATTGAGCTTCTTGCTCAGCGCGCAAATTTCTCGGTTGTGATGGATGATTCAGTAAGTGGCATAGTGCCGCTTCTTATGGCGCGGGGAGAGCCCATAGGAAGTGTGCTTCATGCTGTATTGACTGGTCGTTCATCACCACTGGGGATTGTTATTGTTGATAATGTATTGCATGTTGCTGCGCGGGCTACATTAATCCGGCGCGCGCGGCAATTTTTAACGGCATCGTGTTTGGGGGATGTCGTTCATGCCGCAGTTCCACTCGTCTGGCTTGCATGGACCGAGCCGTTAAAATTGCGTCTTGAGTGTATGTGGCACCAGTGCTTGCGTCAGCATGCAGGCCCATCGCGCATACAGTATTTTTTTGCGGATGATGAAAGCAAGACGGTTCTTATTCAAGGTACTGCAGCTCAAGTCGCACTTTTTAAAAGAATGGTAGCTACTCTTGATTCATCACTCCCCCAAGTTCGCATTGAAGCGCGGGTGGTTATTGCGCGTGCTGATTTTATGACAAAGCTTGGGCTGCGAGCACAATTTTTATATGGGGGTGGTGGATTGCCACCTACTTCAGTTGGGGGTGCGTTGGGGGCTTCTTTACCGTGGGCACTTAAGACAGTTTCGCAAGCGACCGCCGGGCTTGATTTGCCCATTACATTTGGGGGAACTTCTTCGTTTATGAGTACCTTGCATATTGTGCTTAATGCGGCGGAGCAAAAAAACTTGGTGCGGACGTTGCTTGCCCCGCATATTATGAGTTGTTCAGGCAAGTCTGCAGTGCTTCATGAGGGGCATAGCATTCCGATTGAATCATATGCAGAAGACTCGGTTGAAGGGCGTACGCGCACCGTTCGCTCGGCGCAGTACCGTGATGTGGGGGTCAAGATACAGTTAAAGCCATATGTGCTTCCTGATAAGAAGCGGGTAAAAATTGATATGCTGGTGGAAAATTCTCATATCTCCCAGACAAGCACGAGTACGCAATTTCCTATGATTACAACTTCTAAAATTCATAATACCGTTTTATTACGTGATGGACAGACGGTGCTTTTGGGTGGATTGACGCAAAAAGAACGCGCTGATGAAGATACCGGTGTTCCTTGGATTTCAAAAATTCCACTGATAGGTTGGTTGTTCTCTGGTTCTGCGCAGGCGCAGCAAGAGCGTCGCTTATATGTGTTTGTGCATGCGCAGTTATTGCGGCATGACGATTAGATTTGTAGTTGATTACGTGTTTTTGTGTGGCGCCGATACATTTGTCTTCGCTATATACGGAGTGCCCTGGCGACTCAGGTGGTTATGCCGAAAAGGTTTGTGAGTCTGGATTACGTTGCAGGTTCGTGAAGACAGTGCTGTGCGGGGTGATAGTTTTTACACCATGTGTTAAATCACAAAACCGCTTGGTCACTTAAAGAGTAATCAGATACTCAAAAGCGTGTCGCAGCGATGGATTACTATTTTGAACAATGGCAGCAACCGCGTACAGTGGGTAGTTATGAATCGCTTTATCTATTCCATAATTCAGAGCCGAGAGGCGAATGCTATATGTCGCCAGCGGATGTGATTCGAGAAATAAATAACTACTTTTTATACGCCGACTCGTTCCTGCTTTGACTTCGAGAGGTACAATCTCTCTATTCAGCTGTATGACGTAATCCACTTCTGCATCGCTTCCTCGTGCGTTGCGGCGCCAGTAGAACAGTTGTTGTTTGCGAATAGGATCTGAATACGCAAGCAGTTCTTGTCCAATAAACGATTCAATGAGCGATCCTTTATTAATAAAGGTATAACTTGGATCATGATTCAAGGAGGTAATCTCGAGTCCGAGCGCAGCTTGGGCAAGGCCAATATCGAGAAATGCGATTTTGAAATCTGAGTAATCAACTTGCGCGCCAAGAGGAAGACCTTGCGCTGCTGTTTTAAATACTTTGTGGATGAGCCCGGCTTTTTCCAGTAAATCAAGGGCCGGTGAAAGTTCTCGTTTTTTATAATCTCCTACTTTGGTAAAGGTAAATTTGGTACCGATTTGGTCAATCACTTGGGCAAGGAGAAGTTCTAAGTATTTAATTTGGTGTTTTTTGCCGTATTTATTGAAATCTTGGCGGTAGGTGTCCAGTTGTTCTGTGTGTATTCTGGTAATAGCTCTGAGCGGATCCAAGCTAGTCAGTTGTTTCACCACTTCTGGCATGCCGCCAACAATACAGTAGAGATGCAGTGCATCCAAAAGTTGGGTGTGAAGCTCTTCAAATAATTGAGTGGTAGCATCGTGAGTGATAATCGCTTTGATCCAGTGAGTTTTGTTTTGTGCAAGCAGGAATTCAAGAAACGATATTGGGTACAGATAGAGTGAGGAAATCCGGCCCACTGGCATTCCTACTTGCTCGATAGCAAATTCAAGTAATGAGCCTGCGGCAATTACATGGAGTTGGGGAATTTCTTCATAGAAATAGCGAAGCGCAGTGATAGCATCAGGACATTGTTGTATTTCATCAAAAAAGAGAAGAGTTTTGCCCGGAATGATTGCGACATTGAGGTGGGTGGAGAGCTGGAAAAGTATTCGCTTGGTATCAAAATCACGCTGTAGTATCGTACGCGCTTTGACATCTTGTTCAAGATTGATTTCGATAAAATGATCAAACGTTGCGCCCAGCGTGCGAACCGCATACGTCTTGCCTACTTGGCGGGCGCCTCTGAGTAAGAGTGGTTTGCGGTGCGATTCGTTTTTCCATTCAATAAGATGGTAGTCTATTACTCGTTTCATATATGCCCAGGTATAAAAAGCACGGTTACTTTTTGTTGTTCAAGTATAAAAAGCACGGTTACTTTTTGCAATACAGGTATAAAAAGCACGGTTACTTTGCTAAAGCAGGAGGTTTTTATGGAATAACAGTGAGCGGTACTGCTTCAGCTTGTGATGGCGTGCCTACTTGTTGCTGTGCTTGTTGGATGACATGAATGAGTAACTGAATTGATTGTGTGAGTTGGTTGACTCCGTTGGCAAGTATTTGTCCTGTTTGCTCAGTCAAAAGACCTGCTTGTTGTGGTGCTGCTACTTGGATTGGGAGTATTTGCACGGGAGCGTTTGCCTGAGGCATTACTTGCTGGATTGGCATTTGTGGGGCTATGGGCTGTTGTGGTGCTGAAGTGGCTTCTGTTGTTGGTGTTGGGGCTTCATCATCGGATACTTTTTGAGGCGCAGGTGCTTGCGTTGGTACTACTGCGGCGGCGAGTGTAGTGCCAGCAGGTGCTATGATGTGGTCGATGACAAACAAAACACCGTTCTTTGCGGCGATGGGACCTTTTACGATCCCCGCTTTATTTTCTGAGTCTTCCAAAAAAATTTTTTCATCAGCCATAAAGAGGAGTTGTTCACCAACGGTTGGAACACCTGATTTCATTTCTTCTGCTGGGTTTTCTATCTTTTTACCCGGGACGACATGGAACGTGATAAGCTTTTTTTGTTGGTCTGCCGGCAAGTCTTTAATAGTTGCAAATGCTTCATTTGTCGGAACAAAAACGGTGAATGGAGCCATTGAACCTTTTTCGCCGGCATCTTTTTTTGCATGCTCATACAATCCAGCTTGTGTTACTGCATCGTGAAATGCGGTATATCCTTCCGCTTGTGCTGTGAGTACTACATCAGTTGCGGTATGGCCAGTGTGTGAGGCGGTAATGGCTGCAATGAGCAGTAATACGAAAGCTTTTTTCATAACATATGTCCTTTAATGGATAGGTGCCAAGATTAGTTTTATAAAACTAATCTTGGCACCATTTTGTCGTTAAAAGCTATGTTTTTATAATCTCGTTATAAATTAGGCTTGTAACAATGTATCATCTGATTTAAACAGCTCTGATAGATTCTCGCATTCATCATCATTGATAAATTTAGACTGTTTTGATGCCAACAATATATCACGTATTTGTTTTCGCGTGCTTTTAAAAGCTTGTGGGATTATAGCTGTAAGATTTGTAATGAGTGTATTAATCTTTGTTGTTGACCCAGTTGTCCTGTCAGTACGGAGAGATGTGTTCTCCAAATAGTTTAATATGCCAGCCTTATTTTTGCTTTCATCTGTAGTAAATAGTGCGTCAATGACTTTTTTATTACTTTTTAGTATTTGCGCAATAAGACTTCTATCATTGCTGGTAGGTTTTGCATTGGTGATTTCTTGCAGAGCTGCTGGAATTGCTTCACTTATAGTGGCGCGCATATTTCTTAAAGCATCTTGCAGGGGAATTGATGTTTTGGGTGATATGGATCCTAAAGCACGTTCTAGGGAATTTGTAGGGCTTATGCGCTGTGCGCCAAGAGTGAGTTGAGCGCTTGCAGCAAGTATGAGTAAAAACATTTTTTTCATAGTTACACACCTTTTTTTAGAATGAGATTCTGTTTTTGTATTTAGTAGTGGGGCGGTATTACCGCCCCACTACTAGGAATTATATGGCTTTAGGATATGATGTCTTATTCAATCTCTTCGACATCTGCTTCATCACCAATTTCATCACTCAGTGATGCACCATTGGTTGGAATACCGAGCTGTTTTGCCATTTCTGGGTTGCTTTCGATTTCTTTTAAGAAGCTTTGAAATTCAGGATCTTGCATGATGGCTTCCATTTTTTCTGGATTGTTCATTAAATCTTGCATTTCTTTTTCCACTTCAAGTGTTTCTTGTGCTACTGAACTTGGGTCATCAAGGTTTTGCTCACCGTCAGCAAGGTCACCCGCTTTGAGTCCAGCTGCAAGACCGGTTTCAGTTCCTTCATTTTTACCTGCTTCATATCCAGCTTCATAAGCGTTATTAATCGCTTGCTGTGCCGCACTTAACGCATCATCAAGTGTTGGTGTTGCAGTAATAGCTACGCTTACAGCTGTTGCCATGAGTACTGATGCCAATATGCTTTTTTTCATATAAGTCTCCTTATTATGTTTGTAACATTGATTTTGCCGATTCTTTTTTGAATAAGAAACTGCCTAATCATTACTTATAGTAAATAATGCGGCGCAGTAAAAACAAGAGTTTGTGTTTTGAAATGTTTTATTTATGCTGATTTTTTTAAATAAAACCTTATATTTTTTTTATTTTCTATGTAATTGCGTGTGGGCGGAAAAATAATCCACCCACACGTATGTATGCAATTAGTCGAGTTGTGTTGTGCGTTTCGTTTTTCTCTTTGATGATGTTGGTACGACAAACTCTTCATCAAATGGAATTCCTGATTTACGCGTTGCTTTTTCAAGTGTATCTAGCCAGCTGAGCTCTTCATGGGCAGTTTTGAGCAATTCGGTAGATTGTGTTTGCTCGCCATGTTGAATCAATGCTTCCAGATATTCTTGGGCATTTTTAAAAACAGCTTTGAGTGTTTTTGCTAGGGACAAAGCGGTTTTGCGTAATGTTTTGAGGAGCGCACTTCTGGTAGGTTGACACTCGGTTCCCTCTGTATTGCCTGCACAATAGTCGCTATACAAAGCTCGTTTTTTTGCATTACAGACTTTCTGCAATGCTTTTTTCTCTTCGCTGCATGCATCCTGCAGTTTTTTTTGTGCTGCACGCAGTTCTTGTTTTGCAAGAGAGTGCTCTTTTTTTGCGTCCGCTTTGAGCTCTTTTTGCAAAGCATGGTAGGAAGGATCGATCGTTTCTTTGATGTGTTTAGTAATGGTTCGGGCAACAACTGATGCATCTGCAACTGCTGTTGATCCACGCACAATGGTCGTTGATGCGCAGAGTAATACCATTAGATATTGTATGTTCTTCATACAAACCTCCGTTTAGATTGAATGATACAAATAATGAGTAATCGGCAGAGTGCGCCGAGGGGAGA
>JBIKTS010000085.1:0-3939 GCA_044347985.1 Candidatus Babeliales bacterium | reverse complement strand
GATCAAGGGGTAATCTTTTTGGATTGTGACTCAGGACTTGCCCAGTACCCAGAATTGTTTAAAAAATATTTTGGAACGGTTATTCCGGCTAATGACAATAAATTTGCAGCGCTTAATAGTGCAGTATGGAGTGGCGGCAGCTTTGTGTACATTCCTAAGGGCGTTCAGGTAACGGCGCCGCTTCAGACATATTTTCGTATTAATGCACAGCAGATGGGGCAATTTGAGCGGACCTTGATTATTGCTGATGAGGGGAGCTTTGTGCATTACATTGAAGGCTGTACAGCACCGAACTACAGCGGCAATTCGCTGCATAGTGCGGTCGTAGAGATTATTGCACTGCCTGGAGCGCGTGTTCGTTATTCTACGATTCAAAATTGGTCTCGTAATGTGTTTAACCTGGTTACTAAGCGTGCAATAGCGTATGAAAATGCTATTGTGGAATGGGTTGATGGAAATCTGGGTAGCGGGGTAACTATGAAGTATCCTTGTGTTGTTCTAAAGGGTATGGGTGCTCGCGCAGAGATTTTGTCTGTTGCCATGGCGTGTCATCCAGGGCAGGTGCAGGATGCAGGAGGAAAAGTTATTCATCTTGCATCAAATACTAGTTCTCGGATTATTTCGAAATCAATTAGTAGTCAGGGGGGGCGTTCGAGTTATCGTGGCCTTGTATCAGTCAGTCCTCAGGCTCATAATTGTAAAGTGAGCGTGCAGTGTGATGCATTGCTGTTAGATTCTTTTTCGCGGTCTGATACGTACCCAACTATGAAGGTATTTGCTCATGATAGCGATGTATCGCATGAGGCAAGTGTGGGGCGAATAAGCCAAGATAAACTGTTCTACTTAATGAGTCGTGGAATTAGTGAAGCGGAGGCCCGGACACTCATAGTGAATGGGTTTATTGAGCCATTTGTCAAAGAGCTTCCGATGGAGTATGCAGTTGAAATGAATCGGTTGATAGCAATGGAAATGGAAGGGAGTATTGGATGAGTACGCTGGTGCATATTGCAGATTCTCAGCAAGCTATATCACTTGCTGATCTTATTGCCGGTCAATCTGGGGTGACTGAGATTGTCTGTACGGTCCCTGATGGGATTACTGCGAGCATGTTTGATGATGTTTCGACATTGTCGTTGGTAATATCATTGGTGCTCGGTAAAGGTGCTCAGATTACTTATCGTGGTATATTGGTGGTCATGAGTGGAAACGTGCAGAGAGATATTCGTGTTGTGTGTCGGCATCAAGAAGGATCAGCTACGGTGTCTCTTGCTTGTCATACACAGGAATCAGGTTCTCTTGTTATCACAACGCTCCAAGATCACTGTGCCTCGCAAACACAAAGTGCTGTGCGTATTATGGGCGTGAGTGAAAATAACTCGCGGGTGACGGTATCAAGTACTATTCATATTGAAAAAAATCAAAAAGCAGTGGTTGCTCGACAGGTTCATAAACACTTACTTTTAGACTCGGGTGCACGTGCAGTCTCTGTGCCAGCGCTTGATATTTTGTCTGATGATGTTTCATGCAGCCATGGATCAGCTATTACGCATTTGAATCAAAGTAATTTGTTCTATTTGCAAGCACGAGGATATGACGAAAAAATGGCGCGAGATGCGGTGGTAAAAGCATTTTTAGCAAATTGATTTTTGACGTTCTTGGGAAATCGTTTTAAGATGAGACCGCTCGAATTGATCTGGGGGGAGAAATTTAAGAAGCAAGTCTAACCCAAAATGAGTAAGGATATATATTGTGTCAAATTTAATAAGTCGAGACGAACTAGGTTTAATGGAAGCCGCGTACTGTCCTCAACAACTTGCGGGGTTGTCACTTTTTGGATTTAACTTTCGGTTTTTGTTTGCCCGTTCGCGGCGGAAAAAAATGATTGGCACGCGCATAGCAATTGTAATTCTACATCATGAAAATGCATGGGAGCGGCGTGCAGTAAAAGGTATTATTGCAAGTGTTTTGAATGCATTTTTACCAGAAGAGGCGCCGTTGTTTGATATTTTTTCTGCGGAGCATTCTTTGCAGCGAATAGAAGAAGATATTATGCCGGCAATTGCTGCTCGAGAAAAAGAATATATTGCAGTAATGACCTGCGGGTCATGGGTGAGTGAGCAGGTTCAAATACAGCTCAAAACTCGAGCAATGAAGCTTACACAACTGTTTTTGGGTGTTCAGCATCCAGTGCGTAATGGATTGATTAAAAGCTTTGAGATTCCTGAAGAAGGGATTGTCGGGGTTAATACCTCCCCACTCAATTATGAGTATTGTGTTGAGTCGCTCAAAGTACTCCTTCCTACGGTGCGTACAGTTCTTATTCCTCATGACAAAGTGTTTGGCGGTGAGGGCTATGAATTTGATGTTCAGCGGCTTGCTTCTGCGCTTAATAAGCATGGAATTGAGGCTCGTTTTATCAGTATTACTGTACAAGAAGATATTGTCACTCAATTGGCTCCGCATCTGGCGGGAGTGGATGTGTTGTGGTCATTGTATGACCCAGGCCTTCAGATTAATGCTAAAAAAGTGGCAAAATTGTGCGCTGAGCTTTCAGTCGTGTTTTGTGCCAATGATTTGGCTTCGGTTTTTCAGGGAGCTGATGTCGGCTGGGGGGATTCAGGGAGTTTGAGTGGTGCGTATGCGGGGCAGCTGTGCTATGCACTCGCCTTGGGTGTATCGCCACTACATATTAAAAATGTTGAAGCAGTGGTTTCGGCAAGTGTTATGCGTACTAATCCATCGTTTTTTCAAAAATTGCCTATGGATGAGCGTGTGCGAACATTAATTGAAAATATTATTCCGTTGGGATGGGAGTAGTGCGTGAGGAGCAGGGATTCTGTTTTTGACAAAATTCTTGTTCGCAGTATACTTACTCGCTCAGCGTATAAAAAAGCGTTTAGTAATCGATTTCTGATCTGAAAGGTCATATGAAACAAAGTAACACAATGCACCACGGGATTGGTCGTCGTAAAAGTGCGACTGCTCGTGTGTGGATGAAAAGCGGCACTGGCGTAATCAGTGTAAATGGTCGTGATTATAAAGAATACTTTGATACAGACACAACTCGTGCAGCAGTATGCTCGCCGTTGGTTTTGACTGGATTGCAAAAAAATTATGACGTGACTGCAAACGTACAAGGTGGCGGTCGTACTGGTCAGTCAGATGCAATCATGCTTGGTGTTGCGCGTGCGCTCCTGGGTATTGATGAAAATCTTCGACCAACTTTAAGAGAAAAAGGCTTATTGACTGTTGATTCTCGCGTAAAAGAACGTAAGAAATACGGTCAAAAAGCAGCTCGTAAAAAATTCCAGTTCGTTAAACGGTAATCGATTTTGGATTCGATTTAATATCTGGTTTGTTTTTTGGATAGCCTTGGTATACAAGAGGGGGTCTAAATGTGTGGAATTGTTGCGGTTGTGGGGCAGCATACTGCATGTAAAGACACGCTAGCGCAGGGATTGCGTGCTCTTGAATACCGAGGCTATGATTCTGTCGGCTGTGCATATATTGAGTCAGGAACTCATGCTGTACGTGTAGTCAAAGTAGTAGGCGAAAGTTCGTTATTTAATGCCAAACTTGCGACGACAAAAACTGACGGGTTTATTGGAATCGGTCATACACGTTGGGCTACGTACGGGAGGCCGACGCTCGAAAATGCTCATCCGCACTTAAATTGTGATGGAACTGTTGCGGTGGTGCATAATGGTAGTATCGATCGTGCTGCTAAAATTCGTGAAAAACTCCTCGGAGATGGGCATCATTTAGTTTCTCAAACTGATTCAGAATTAATTGCTCATATATTTGCCAAACTTCTTGATCTGCATGCATATGATATGCGCGCTGCATTAGGCGCATTACGTGCGCAGCTGCATGGAGAGTATGCGTTTGCCATTATTTCTGCCCGTTTGCCCCATGTTATTGGATTTATCCGACATCAAA
>JBIKTS010000088.1:0-3762 GCA_044347985.1 Candidatus Babeliales bacterium | reverse complement strand
TGTTTATTGTCTCGGATCAATTGGCATTTAATGCATCGGTACAGCAAGTAGTATTTATACCGGATAATAGTTATGGGGTTGTCACTGCGCATAGTTATGAAGTGTATGATGCGCAAGGGCGGCAGCTGCATGTGATGCCAACAGCAAAAAGTGTAGGAGAAGCTGCTCTTGATAAAGGCGCATACGATCATTTTATGCTTAAAGAGATTTATGAGCAGAAGAGCGGTATTTTGCGTACGCTTGATGCGTTGCAAGCGCTTGATGCGCAGCTCCCTGTAGGGATAGAATTTGATCCGTTTTGGCAACGGTTGGGGCTGAGTGCGACGCAGGTTCGTGCATTGTCAAAAATATATTTGATTGGCGTTGGAACATCATATCATGCTGCGCGCATTGCACAGCATTTTTTTGAGTCGGTGACGCAGGTGACTGCGCGGGTTATATCGGCATCTGAATTTTATGCGCATTCTTTTTTTCCTCAAGAGCATGCATTATATGTGTTTATTTCACAATCAGGCGAAACAGTTGAAACTTTGCATGCGTTGCGTGCGGTAAAAGCAAAAAAAGGTAAAACAGTAGCCATTACCAATACTCGGCTCAGTACTTTAGCTCAAGAAGCTGATGGGGTGTTGTTTACCCGTGCGGGTGAGCTTGTTTCTGTTGCTGCGGCAAAGACTTTTGTTTCGCAGCTTGTGTTGCTGTATTGGTTTTCACATCGAGTTGCCTACACTCAGGGCAAAGTGTCAGAGCGACAATTTACCGAGTCGGTTGCAGATTGTATTCATGCAGCTGATGTTCTTGAAGATGGTATTGTTTCGTATGAATATGAATTGCGTACGGTTATTGGGCCGCGGTATGCGTCGTTTGATCGTATGATGCTGGTGGGACATTCTACAATGTTTCCTTTTGCGCAAGAAGCTGCACTGATTATGCGCAAAACAGCACATATATTTGCACATGCGTATACGGTGAGTGACGTGCAACGTGGGGCTTTTTCGCTCGTTGATGCGCGTACACCACTTGTGTTGTTTTCTGGCCTTGATGAGCAGGTGTATCAGGTGGTTTTGCGGCATGCGCATCAAATTAAAGCGCGCGATGGGCATTTAGTAGTTTTTGCGTTTCAGGGTCAACATGAGTTAATTGCACTTGCTGATACGGTGTTTATTATACCGCCAGTTGCTACCGCGTTGTGTCCAATTGCGGTTGCCGGAATTATGCAATTACTGGTCTATAGTATGACTGAATACTTGGGATTACCGGTGGATCGACCGCGCCCTGCTGCGATTGGAATTCAGTCTGTTTAGAATCTTTGTTGATAGTTGTTTCACACGCTTACAAAAATGGTAGGTGCCCTGCTTTACGCGTGCTACATCTTGTATAAATGACGAGAACCGCAAGAAGCTATACTAAGGAATGAGTGCGTATGATTAGGTCTAGCAGGTATAGGCTATAATCTTTTACAGTGGAAACAGCTGCATCAGCTGTAGGACGTTTTTAAATCGTTGTATGCCACTATTTGAGCCAGATTGAGTGAGTTGCTCGTCCGCTAAAAACATTGTTTTGAGTCCAAAGGTTGCCGCTTCTTTGAGGCGGGGTTCTAAAAAACTGATTGGTTTGATGTGACCGGTCAAACTGATTTCTCCGAGCGCGAGTGATTTTTCAGGGAGCGGAATTTTAAAGAATGAAGAGAGTAGGGCAAGCGCAATAGCAAGGTCACTGGCACTTTCTTTAATACTGCAACCGCCGCTGACTTTGAAAAAGATATCAACGCTGCTGAATTCGATATGAAGATATTTTTCTAGAATTGCTGCAATAAGTGCAACTCGTTTAGGGTCAACCCCAGTTACTATGCGTTGCGGCATGCTAAATTTTGTGGGGATGCAGAGTGCTTGGAGTTCAAGGAGGAGCGGGCGGGTGCCTTCAAGGCTGCAGGTGAGTGCTGAACCTGGCGCATAGGTTGCTTGGCTCAGCAGGTGTGCATTGATGTTTTGTACCGATTGTAGTCCGGTAGGAGCCATTTCAAAAAAACCGATTTCATCAATAGTACCAAATCGATTTTTGACTGCGCGGAGAATGCGGACATGCCAGCGGTCTTCTCCTTGTAGATAGAAGACTCCATCGACAATGTGTTCTAATAATTTTGGTCCGGCCATGTGCCCATCTTTGGTAATGTGACCGGTAATGATGACGGTGATGCCTTCTTTTTTTGCCAGGTTCATGAGCATGAAACCAGCGTGCTTGAGATGGTTTATGGAGCCGGGAATTGCCTGCCTGTCTTCATCTTGTATGACGCAGTTTTGTATTGAATCTATTATGACGATGGCCGGTTTTTCTGTGGTCACCGTAGCAATAATGATTGAAAGGTCTGCGCAATCTGAAAATCGTAGTGTTTGTGTGGGAGTGAGTGCGAGACGCAGCGCTCGCTGTTTGAGTTGCGCGCCGGATTCTTCAGATGAAAAATAGAGAACAGAGTGTGTGCGTGCAAGACCGGCCGCTACTTGCAAAAGCAGCGTTGATTTGCCAATTCCTGGATCCCCCGTGATGATTAAAAATGCTCCGGGGACAAGTCCTCCCTCTCCCATTACCCGATCCCACTCAGAAATACCGCTGGAATAGCGAGTCAGTGATACATTGTGGGCCAGTTCATCAAGTGAATACACAGGGGTGGTTGCAGCTGCTAGCACCTGATTGTTTCCTCCAGCGTGTGAGCGTGGAGTGTGAAGCTCGAGCGTATTCCATGCTTTACACTCAGGACAGCAGCCGATCCATTTAAATGTTATAAAACCACAGTTACTACAGATGTGCTGTGTGGTGTTTTTTGCCATAGCGTGACGTAAGGGGGCGATTAATACTAAAACAAGAACGACAACGGGCTTCGTACGAATCTTCAGCGCCAATAAGAATTAATGGATCATTCCAGTCTGCCGGATTGCCATTAACCAGTCGCTGAGTAAAGCGGGCATCTTTGCCGCAACGAACACAGATAGCGGTTAATTTGTGGACATGATCTGCAATGGTAAGCACGTGCGGCATAACACCAAATGGTTCGCCCCGAAAATCGGTATCAAGCCCTGCAGCAATAACACGTACGCCTTGATTGATAAGATCTTCAATAACGTCTAATACCTCTAAGGGGAAAAATTGTATTTCATCAATAGCAACAACTTGCGCGTCAGATGGGATTGCTGCGCGCATTGAATGCATATCATCGGCCGCTGCCGCAATTAAGATTCTTCCTGCGTGAGAGTTAATGCATGTGGTATCAACGCGATTATCGATGCGGTGTTTAATGGTGACTACTTTTTGTTTTGCATATTCTGCCCGACGGACAAGCCGCATTAATTCTTCTGTTTTTCCTGAAAACATACAGCCAACAATGACTTCAAGAGATCCTTTATTGTGCACCATGGCTGATTCCTTTATCTGGTGTTTTGTTGATGATAAAGCAGCTGCGGCAGCGTGGTTCGTAGGTTTCAGCTGCGCCAACAAGCATGAGTGGATCATCATACCGTGCTGGTTCGCCATTTACGATACGTTGAGAGAAGTGAGAATGTTTACCGCAATTGCTACAGATAGCATTGAGCTTAGTAACACTGTCAGCAAGCGCCATAATGGTAGGAATAATACCAAATGGTTCTCCTCTAAAATCTAAATCAAGACCGGCTACAATAACCCGTTTGCCTTGCTCAATAAGTGTGGTGAGGATGGGAATTATTTCTTTAGGGAAAAATTGTAATTCATCAATTCCAACTACGTCGATATTGT
>JBIKTS010000039.1:0-7712 GCA_044347985.1 Candidatus Babeliales bacterium | reverse complement strand
AAATGTGTATGGTAAAGGAGGAAGGCAGCGTGATATTCCTCTCCCTATGTCGGTGTGCGAACAATTACAGCGGTATGTGAGCGATGTTTTACCTGCACTCACCGCAGATATTTCACCTACAGGTGCGGCCAAAACAATACTTTTCCCTACTGTGCGTAATGGGGTGGCACATTGTATTACGCGCCAATCGTTTTGGATGACATTAAAAAAATTACTCATTGTTGCAGGAATTACTAAATCTGTTTCACCACATACTTTGCGACATTCGCTTGCGACGCATTTGCTGCAAGCTGGCGCAGATATTCGCTCATTACAATTATGGCTGGGGCATGAGCAAATGAGCACCGTAGAAATTTATACTCACTTAGATACTCGCATGGTGCGGAAATCGTATGATAAAAAACATCCGCGGGCATAATGCTCCTTTGACCATGTGTTCTATTTTTTTTATACTGAACCGGTTCATATATCATGTTTTATTGTAGAGGCTAATCATGTCATTAAGCAAAGCGTCGAATTCCTTTGTAATTAGTCAAAGTACTGTTTTTTCTCTGTTGAGTTCGATGCAACCTATTTGCAATAAACGAACATCACTTGAAAGTACTGAATCTATTTTGTTTTCTATTACTCCGCGTGAATTAACTATTAAAGCAACAGATATGGAAATTTCATTGCAATCAACAGCTGAAATAGAAAGCACCGTCAATGATACATTGAGTTTTTTAGTTTCAGGCAAGCGCATATTTGATATCGTTAAAGAAATGGACGGAGAAATTTTATTTGTTGTTGAGGATAATACATTACATTTACGCGCAGGCAGTATTGATTTGTCTCTTAATATCAAAAGTGCGCAAGATTTTCCTGCATTTCCTGAGCGTATTGAAAATATGATGCAGCTTGATGCGCAATTCTTGGTTAATCTTTTAAATAAAGTCTCTTTTTTGATTCCTTCAAATAATGCCAATGCTGCTCTAAATGGGTTATTGATGGAAATTAATAACCAAGCGCTCAGTATGGTTGCTACTGATGGCCATTCACTTGCACGCGTTACTACTTCAAAATATACATTAGCTGAATCACATAAGTGGCTACTCCCAAAACGAGCGGTAATAGAGCTTAAAAAAATAAT
This sequence comes from Candidatus Babeliales bacterium, assembly GCA_044347985.1. Taxonomy (GTDB): domain Bacteria; phylum Babelota; class Babeliae; order Babelales; family JAUPTZ01; genus JAUPTZ01. Next base: position 6,583 of record JBIKTS010000039.1, on the reverse strand, counting down.
TGAAGTAAGTGCTACGGAGCATGTGTTTTTAGGTTTATGTGGCAATCAACTAGTATTTTCAGGACCTAATTTCAACTTTTTTACCAAATTGATTGCGAGTCCATTTCCTGAATATATGCCAGTACTGGATAAGCAAGGCTTTATGCCGGCGCGAGTACATCGGGGTGATTTTAGTCGTACGCTCAAGCGAACGGGCTGCTTACTTGCGGGTCAGTTTTTATCTACCACATTTAGTTTTACCAAAGAAAATCTTGATGTGAAACTCAATAATAAAGAAGTTGGGTCGTTAAAAGAATCGTTGCCGCTCGCATTATTTGATGGCTCAGTGATTGAAAGCCGCTTTTATTCTCCGTATTTATTAAATGGGCTCCAAGTGCTTTCAGGTGATGTTGTTAATTTTCATATAAAAAACAGTATGAAGCCTATTATTTTTGATGACACGCAAGATGAGTATGCATTTACCTATTTAGTGATGCCCGTCAGCGCTGTACAAGCATCATAGTAGGATAGTGTGTGCGCTTGACCCATCTTACACTTCATAACTTTCGTTGCTTTGAGCGTTTTGAGCTTGAGTTTAATGAATCTATGGTGCTGATTGAGGGCCCGAATGGCGTAGGCAAATCAAGTATTGCTGAAGCATTATATTATGCTGGATATTTGCGGTCATTTCGGACACATCGAGCTGAAGATATTGCATTTCATGAAGCGAATCATTTCTTTATAGAGCTCAAAGGCATGACCCGTGATGGCGATTTATTTACCATCACCGTTGGGGTAGAAGATGGGAACAAAAAGATTAAGGTTAATCATACAGCAATTCAAACTTATAAAGAATTAATGGATTACTACCAAGTCGTTATGGTTTCTGAGCATGACATGCGACTTATTCAAGAAGGACCAGAAGAGCGTCGCACGTGGATTAATCAGTTGTGCATTTTACAAAGTCCTGAATTGGTTGAAACATTGCGGCTGTATAAAAATATTATGAGCCAGCGTTTGCAGCTTCTTATGCAGCATCAAGGACATACTGAGCATTATATGCTGTGGTCTCAGCAGCTTTGGGAGATTTCAAAAATTCTGAGAAATTCCCGATACACGAGTCTGCAGCTGCTTGAGCAAGAAATAGCACGCTTGATTGTAGAGTACTCTATTACCATGCCTCCTATAACATTTCACTATAAGCCTCGAGGGGGGCGAGAAGAGACGTTTGCTTTATTCTGGCAGCAGTTTCAAACACATCACTTACAGACTGAGATAACCCAGCGACGAGCAGGGTTTGGGGCTCATTTAGATGATATTGTTATTAATTGGGGGGGTAAAAATGCACGCCTCTATGCGTCTCGAGGGCAGCAAAAATTGATTTTATTGTTAATAAAATGTGCCATGGTGCGGTTGTTGCAAAAATCTACAGGGGCCACTCAGCCAACGTTATTATTTATTTTGGATGATTTTATTACCGATCTAGATGATGGGATTGCAGCTACAGTAATGAGAGTCATACAAGGGCTTAGGTGCAACAGTATGATTACCTGTCCCTTGGAAAATGTCGTACACATAGAAGGTAAACATCAACGTATTATGTTGCCAATTTTGTAATAATAGGGGCCGGCGATGAGTAAAAAGTGCTATTTCTAGGCATATTTTGTTTTTGCGCTTGATTTTCTTACAGAATATATTAAGCTTGCCGGTGTTGAGTTTAAAAAAAATTACAGCCTTCTTACTTTTAAAATCTCATTACTACTCTCCTTCTTCCACCGCATGAGTTCTGCTTATGCGGTGGATTTTTATATAACCTGATACCAACAACCGCTGACCCGTCTTATTATTAATTTTTATACAGGAAATGCAGCAGCTGCATCCGGTAGTGACCCAGCATCCGGTAGTGGCGGAAGCGCCGGTGCGGGCGACACAGGGCTATAGTAGAACTGACAGAACACATAATTTAAAAAAACACATAATGTAAAAAGGATCGCATATGAATACAAAATTTTTAACAGTTCTTATGTGCAGTGTGCTGGGAATACAAACGCTCCATTGCAGCGATGAAGGAACTGCGGGTGCTGGCAGAGCACAGAAATTATCTCCTATTAACCAGCAGTTATTTCAGGCACTTTTAAAACGGACTGTTACTGTTGAGGAAGTAGAATTGCTTCTAGAAAGTGGCGCTGATGTTAATGCAACAGATGGCTCAGGCAAAACCCCACTGCATTGTGCTGTTTCTAGTCAGAGTCTTCAAGCTTTTGATATTGTTAATTTTCTTGTGGCAAGGGACGCTGATGTTAATGCAACAGATAACTCTGGCAAAACCCCACTACATTGTGCTGTTTCTAGTCAGAGTCTTCAAGCCTTCCGTATTGTTAATTTGCTTGTGGTAAGGGACGCTGATGTTAATGCAACAAATAACTCTGGCCAAACCCCACTGCATTTTGCTGCTCGTGGTTATTATAAACTGAATGGTACTCGTGACTATACCATTTACGCTCGCATGATTATCGCGCTTCTTCTTATACGTGGTGCAAATGTACATGCAAAAGATACATATGGCAAAATTCCGCTTGACCTGGTTGATACTGAAAATCCAGCAATAAGAGAGCTTTTTATAAGAAGTCTACCTAGTCGAACTCGACGTCGAACTCCATTGCATTATGCTCGTTATGCTCCTAAGGCGAAAGAACTTAGGGCCCGCCAGATTATTGCCAGACTTACTGCGTTGCTCTTAGAAGAAGATCTAACAAAAATCAACAGCAAAACTCCACAGGCTGGCGCTCACAGTCAAGCAAGAGTAGATCATCCTACAGTGGCACCCGGTGGTGATCCAGCATCCGGTGGAGGCGGAAGCGCCGGAGCGGGCGACAGTGTCAGCGCAGAGAAGAGTTAGTAGAAGCATTAAATGATCAATTTCTCCTAAGCTCTGTTGGATGCGTCGCTGCGGCGGGTTGTAGTATAAAACCTATATAATTTCGAAATAAGGTTTTTTTTGAATCGAGACCAGTCAGAGTATTATTTTATTTAACATAATTGTCCTTATCGGGACTTGGTCTTAAATAAAACTTCATTTAAAATACCAACCACCCTCTAAAGAGTAAAACACATGAAGCCACTCTTTCAAATTATACCACGCACCATTGTGCTCACCCTGCTCTCTATGTGCTTTGGAATTATGGAAAATAAGAGACACTGAAGAACGTACTCCTGGTGATCTTGCTAGATTACAAGGTTTTGTAGAATACGAGAAAATGCTGGAATAAACATGCGCTTGCGCCTGTATGAGAATTATTTAAAACACAAAGGGCGCCCTTCTCTTAAGGCGCCCTTTGTAAGTAATATAAAATGATACAATATTAAAAAGATTTATTTGCGATGCTTTCTTGCTGGCGCGCCAGCTCCAGCAGAACCTCCGCCACCTGCGTCTCCACCGCGACTTGTTTTTTTGCCTCTACCTTTTTTCCCTTCAAGTATATCTGCAATAAGGTTAGCTTTATCTATCCCACCATCAACAACCGGAATTCTAATTTTTTCTCGAGCAATTCGAGCGCCAGAACGCACAAGAGCTTTAACTGTAACAGTATTTAGATTTGCTATTGCCTCTTCAAGGGGACAGTGTCCTTGCTTACTTACAATATTTACCTCTGAGCCGGCTTTAATCAATGCTAGAGCAGCTTGTGTATGATCTTCACCAAGGGCCCAATATAGGGGGTTTTTATTATTATTATCTCTTGCATTCACATCGGCGCCTGCGCGAATTAACGCTGTAATAATTTCAGCATTTCCTTTTCTTGCGGCATCATGCAAAATACTTCTTCCATCATCACCTGCATAATCTTTGGCTGTGGCATTAACATCTGAGCCCGCTGCAATAAGTCTTCTCACTACCTCTAGAGATCCTGTAGGTTTGGGGCCAGTTACTGCCAGTCTGAGCGGAATATTGCCTCTCCAGTCTTTTGCATCTACACGTGCGCCTCTTGCAATGAGGAGGTCTATAATATCCACATTGCCTGTGTCGGCCGCCCAATGAAGTGGAGTTCGTCTACTGCGATCTACTGCGTGTATATTGGCACCAGCAGTAAGCAATCGCCTTACGGTTCCTATGTCTCCATCTATAATTGCGTTATGAAGAGGTGTCCGATTATAATGATCTACTTTTTCGGTTCCTGCATCAGAGCAAACAGAAAGAGTGTTTATAAAAGCACATACACTTATAATAATTGTTATTAGTTTTATCATGATAAATTCCTTATAATTTTTGCGCAACCTGATTGTTTTGTATGGGGCTAATACTCCATGCCTGGTGATAGTATGTGATTATGAGAAGAAAGTCGAATTAGACAATCATTACAAGTCTTTTTAAAAGTGTAATCATTATTTTCTGGCGCCAATTATTAGGAATAGTTTTTGAATTTGTATTTGCTGGGCAAGCATTATTTGAATAAATCTTTTTTCGTCTTCTGGAAGGCGTAAGAAATCACTGTCTTTGTCAAGGTACTCTTTCATTTCTTCTTCTAAGTTGAGATTGTCAGTGATAATCCCTACTGATAACTTATCAAGAATTCTTATAAGTAACTCTTTGATTGGTCCTTCAGCCTCTGTGACCGCTCTATTAAACATCTGCCTCCGCGCAATAGCTGCTTTCATAGCATGATATTTTTCATACAACAACGCCTCACCGGGCTTTTTTTGCGAGCCCATTTTTCCATTGTTGCATCAATGAGGGTGTGTATTGTTTGCTCCGCATGATTTTTATGATCAAGATGTTGCCCATAAAAAGAAAGTAAATACTCAGCCGCTTTAAATCTATCTTCAAACGCTTTGCTCACTTCTTCTCTGCGTGGACGTATTGCTTTCATTATAGGTGTATTACCGTATTCATCAATCACCGTAATATCGGCTCCTAATTCTACCATTGTTTTTACATCTTTAAAATTTCCATTATGCGCAGCAAGAAGTAAAAGCGCATTTATATTAGCCTGAAGCTCTTTTGGCGCAGTAACTCCGAGCCGAGCAATTACTTGCAGTCGCCCAAAATCTTTACGTGCAATACTCTCACGAAGACTTGCGCAAATTTTTGTTTGCTGTTCAACATCCAGATCCAGGACTCGTCGAGCGCGGGTAGCTCCTGAGTCGTCTGTACATTTTAAGTTGATACATAAACCAAGTAATACTAAAAAATAAAATCGCAAGAACATATATTAAATCCCCCATAGTAGTAAGTTTATTACTCAGGCAAATCATCAAAGCGAGTAATTTCTCCAGAGAATGTGGCATAACATGTTCCAATAGGACCATTCCGCTGTTTGCCAATAATAATTTCAGTTAAGTTTGGATGCTCTGTATCTGGATTATACACAACATCTCGGTATAAAAAGAAAATCAAGTCCCCGTCTTGTTCAATTGCTCCCGATTCACGAAGATCTGACAAGAGTGGTCTTTTATCCATGCGCCCTTCTAGAGATCGTGAGAGCTGTGAGCCGGCAAGAACCGGAATTTCAAGCTCTTTAGCAAGCGCTTTAAGTGCTCGAGAAATAGATGAAATCTCTTGAGTTCTGTTTTCAAACTGCCCCCCTCCCGATAATAACTGTAAATAGTCTATTATCAGAAAATCAAGTTCCCCCTGCGCTTTCAATTTACGCGCTTTACTTCGCAAATCACGCATGGTGAGAGTCGGGGTATCATCGACATAAATACGCGTATCAGCAAGTCGCGCCGCTGTGTTAGTTAACGCAACCCATTCATCAGATGAAATTGATGCGTTTCTAATTTTTTGATGAGCAATATGCGATTCACTTGAAAGCATACGAAGCAATAACTGCTCAGCTGACATTTCTAGAGAAAAAATGCCAACTTTGTGCCCTTCTCGCGCAACTGCAACTGCCATATTAAGCATAAGCGCTGTTTTACCCATCGAAGGTCTGGCGGCCAAAATAATGAGATCACCCTTCTGAAAGCCTGATGTCATGGTATCAAATTTACTAAATCCTGATGGCAAACCGGTTACTCCATTTGCAGTGAGTTTAGTGTTTGCAAGCTTGTGAAATGTTTGCTTAAGCAAAACATTCAATTGAATAAAATTAGGTTTTGCCGCTTTATGCGCAATACCAAAAATATTTTTTTCTGCCTTATCTAAAATATCATCAAGTGTAGCATCACCCTGCTCATAACAATCACGGATTGTGAGTGACGCAGTATTAATCAGCTGCCGTAAAATAGCTTTTTCTTTAATAATGCGTCCATGTTGTTCAACAAGGCCAAGAGATGGTAAGTCTTCCTGTAACTCAAGTAAAAATGCTACGCCCCCTACTTCATCCAGCTGTTGCCGTGAATTAAGAGCATCTTGGATAGAAATTAAATCAAGTGATTTTCCTTGCGCAGCAAGATCAATACATACTTGGTATATAAGCCGGTGTGGTCGATGATTAAAATCGGCCACACCCAATGTATCTGAAATTAACAAAAAAGATTCATGATTCAGCAATATCGCAGACAAAACCGCACGTTCCGCTTCTGTTGAAGAAGGAAGCGCGCGACCAAATAAAAAATCTTGCGAAGATTGGTCTTTGTTCTGATATTTTTTTGTCGAAATAATTGT